>JAZSBY010000109.1:0-10119 GCA_045602655.1 Candidatus Fimenecus sp.
AATATCTTCAACAAGTCCCTGACAATCTCTTGGGAAAAGTTTGATTGTATCTTCAGTTGATTTGTTTGAACCGAGAAGACCATATTTTTCGTTACAACCACTACCGTTAACCGGAGCATTAAGAATATCGTCAAGACCACAAACAACTTTTGCACCCGCAGCCTTTAAGATTCTCTTTGTTCTCTGTCTTGTATGAATATCGCAAGTAAGAACACAGTCAGTATAGTCGAGAATTGTTTTTGGCTGGTTAGCAAAAATGATTTCTGCCTCTGCACCAGCTTCTTTGATGATGTCTGAATAGTAAGCAACATAGTCAACACCTGTGAATTCGTGCTTATTCTCACCAAAAAGTTCTCTGTATTTAGCTTCATCAAGTACATCTGAATACGGGTTGATTCCTGCTTCATCAATTTGGTCAAGAGAAACAAGTGAATTACCAACTTCATCACTTGGATAGCTGAGCATAAGAACAACTTTCTTTGCACCTTTAGCAATACCACGAAGACAGATTGCAAAACGGTTACGTGACAAAATTGGGAAAATAACACCAATTGTTCCACCACCGAGTTTTGCTTTAACATCGTTGGCAATATCATCAACCGATGCGTAGTTACCCTGTGCACGAGCAACGATTGATTCTGTAAGAGAAACAACATCTCTGTCACGAAGTGCAAAACCTTCGCTTTCTGCTGCTTCAATAACACTTGTTACTGCAATATCAACAAGGTCATCACCCTGTCTGATAATTGGACAACGAATACCTCTTGAAACAGTACCGACTTTTCTTTCCATATATATCTCTCCAATATAAAAAAATACAAGGCACATTTTTTAGTATGTGAAATTGTAAAAACATAATGCCAAACTCCTCACACTAAAAACCACCATGTATTATATAATAAAAATCATCTCAAAGTCAACAAAAACTGTGCTCAAGATAAAACAAAAAATATACTAAATATAGCATAAATTTTTGTGCATTTTTTTGGTGCACATAACTGCGAAAATATGTTGATTTTCATTGACTTTTATATGTATAAAGAGTATAATGTCAAAGAACATATTCAAAATGAGTTATTGTGCCATGCTGTGTTTTCAAAAGTATGAGAATTGTGAAAGAGGGAAAATATGTCATTAACATTAATGTATATAACCAATAACCCTGAGGTTGCAGAAATTGCTCAAAAAGCAGGTGTTGACCGCATATGGGTCGATATGGAATCTATTGATAAAGAATTACGTCAGGGAGGAATGGATACAGTTCAGTCCCACCATACAATAGATGATATTAAGAAAATTCGTCCAGTTGTAACTGACGCAGAGCTTCAGGTGAGAATAAACCATATTTATGATGGTTCAAAAGAAGAAATTGAACAGACAATTCAAGCGGGTGCAGATGCCATTATGTTGCCATACTTCAAAACTCGTAAAGAGGTGGAAGACTTTATTGGCTTTGTGGATGGCAGAGCGAAAACAATAATTCTAGTTGAGACTGCCGAGGCCTATGATGACATTGACAATATTTTAGAGGTTAAGGGAATTGATGAGGTACACATCGGACTCAATGATTTGCATTTAGCCTATAAAAAAGATTTTATGTTTGAACTTCTTGTTGATGGAACAGTTCATAAACTATGTGAAAAATTGCGAAAGAAAGGGATAAAATTCGGTTTTGGTGGAATTGCCCGTGTTGGCTACGGAACCTTACCTGCAGAGAACATTATTACAGAGCATTATGCACTTGGTTCACAAATGGCAATTCTATCACGAGGATTTTGTGACGCTAACAGAGTTGAAAATCCAAAAGAAATTGAAGAAATCTTTATAAATGGAGTGCATGATATTCGTGAGAAAGAAAAAGAGGTTTCTAAATATACTGTTAAGCAGTTTGCTGATAATCACGAAATAGTTAAAGGGAAGATTGAGGAAATTGTTGCTCAAATCAGAAAGAAGAAGGAAGATACGAAAATGGAAAACGAAAAAATATGGCTTGCAACGCCTACAATGCACGGTGATGAACTTAAGTATATGCAAGAAGCTTTTGAAACAAACTGGATGTCAACTATCGGTGCAAACATCAACGAGGTAGAACGTCTTGTTGCTGAAAAAGTTGGTTGTAAATATGCTGTTGCGCTTTCATGTGGCACAGCAGCACTTCATATGTGTGTAAAACTTGCAGGTGTTAAGCCTGGGGATAAGGTATTCTGTAGTGATATGACTTTTGATGCAACGGTTAACCCAGTTGTTTATGAAGGTGGCGTTCCAATTTTCATTGATACAGAGTATGATACATGGAATATGGATACTGTTGCACTCGAAAAGGCATTTGAGCTTTATCCTGAAGTTAAGGTTGTGGTTGTTGCTAACCTTTATGGTACTCCGGGTAAGCTTGATGAAATCCGTGCAATTTGCGACGAACATAACGCAGTTCTTATTGAAGATGCTGCTGAATCCTTTGGTGCTACATATAAAGGTGTACAAACAGGTACATTTGGTGAATATAACGCAATCAGTTTTAATGGTAATAAGATTATCACAGGTAGTTCAGGTGGTATGTTCCTTACAAACGATTTAGAAGCTGCTAATAAGGTTCGCAAATGGTCAACACAGAGCCGTGAAAATGCACCTTGGTATCAGCATGAAGAACTTGGTTACAACTACCGTATGAGTAATGTTATTGCAGGTGTTGTTCGTGGTCAAATGAAATACCTTGACGAGCACATTGAACAGAAAAAGGCTATTTATTATAGATATAAAGAAGCATTTAAAGATTTACCGGTTTCAATGAATCCATATGATGAAGAAACAATGGTACCGAATTATTGGCTTTCTTGTATGCTTATCGATGAAAACGCAATGTGCAAACAAGTTCGTTCAGAAAATGAAGCTATGTATGTTAAAGAAGAAGGCAAGACTTGCCCTACAGAGATTCTTGAAAAACTTGCAGAGCAGAATATTGAAGGTCGTCCTATATGGAAACCAATGCACATGCAGCCAATTTATAGAATGAATGGCTTTGTAACTCGTGATGGCAATGGCAGTGCAAGAACAAATGCTTATATTGCAGGTGGTTGTGCAGACATCGGTATGGATATTTTCAATCGTGGCTTGTGTCTTCCAAGTGATAACAAAATGACAGAGGCACAACAGAACAGAGTAATTGAGATTATAAAAAGTTGTTTTTGAGGATTGATTATAAATGTATAAGTACATAAAAAGAGCATTAGACTTTTGTGCTGCACTTGGAGCAATTATAGTTTTATCGCCGGTTTTGCTTATTGTTGCACTTCTTGTAAAGACAAAATTGGGCAGTCCTGTACTTTTTAAACAAGAAAGACCGGGTATGATAGACAAAAAAACAGGCGAAGAAAAGATTTTCACTCTTTGTAAATTCAGAACAATGACTGATGAGCGGGATGAAAACGGTGACCTTTTGCCGGATGAAATCCGTCTTACAAAATTCGGTCAGTTTTTGCGTAGTACAAGCATTGATGAGTTGCCGGAATTTATCAATATCTTAAAAGGTGATATGAGCTTTATCGGCCCAAGACCATTACTCGTAAGATATTTACCATTATATTCAGAGAAGCAACATCGTCGTCATCTCGTTCGTCCGGGACTTTCAGGCTGGGCTCAGGTAAATGGCAGAAATACTGTTTCATGGGAAGAAAAATTCAACCTTGATGTTGAGTATGTAGATAAAATGTCATTCTCCCTTGATGTAAAGATTTTCTTTATGACAATTATGTCAGTTTTAAAGCGTGAAGGAATCAGCAGTGAAACAAGTGCCACAATGGAGGAGTTTAAAGGTAATAAGGTCGAAGAAACAACTGAGGTATAATTATGAATAAAAGGGTTGTTATTATCGGTGCAGGCGGACACGGCAGGGTAGTATCGGATATTGCAGAAGCCTGCGGAGATACTGTTATTGGTTTTTTGGATGACAGTAATACTGCAAACGATAAAGTGAATGTAATCGGCACAAGTGCAGATGCTTTGAAGTATTGCGACGGTGAAACAGAATTGTTTGTTGCAATAGGTAACTGTAAAGTGCGTGAAAAGATTATGAATGGTTTGCCGGGTGCCAAATGGTACACAGCAATTCATCCGTCAGCGGTTATCTCTCCTTCAGCAATAATAGGTGAGGGTACTTGTATTATGCCAAATGCAGTTGTGAATAACAGTGCAGTTATAGGTAAGGGTGTAATTGTAAACACATGTGCATCTGTTGACCATGACGATATTATTGGCAATTATGTTCATATTGCCTGTGGTGCACGACTTGCCGGCACAGTAACAGTCGGTAATTGCACTTGGATTGGTATTGGTTCGACTATAAGTAACAATGTATCTGTCTGCTCAAATCTTATGATTGGTGCAGGTACTGTTGTTGTAAAGGATATAACAGAAGAGGGAACATATGTTGGGGTTCCTGCAAAGAAGATAAAGTAGGTGAGAATGTGAGCGAAAATCAACCACGCATTTTAGTTATTAGCGTAGGTGCATGGAATAGTAAAGTTGGTTCAACCTGGCCTGACCTTTTGAAGTTTTATCCTAAGGAATATATAACAAATATTTGTATTCGTGATGAAATTCCTGATAGTGATGTTGCCTCAAGGTATTTCAGCATTTCTGAAAACAGGGTGTTGAAAAGTATCTTTAACAGAAAAATTAAGACTGGTAGGGAAGTGTATGCTCAAATTTCTACCGATGAAAATCAGGACTTAGCGGCTCATAATGAAAGATACCAAAAAATGAGACAAAAACGTCGATTTTCACTTTTGATGGCGAGAGAATTAGCTTGGAAAATCGGAAAATGGAAAACTAAAGAATTAAACGACTTTATTGATAGCTCTAATCCTGATGTAATTCTCTATTCAATGTCAGTATATGTGCACTATAGCCGAATTATCAGACATGCAATAAAAAGAACAGGTGCAAAAGCTATTGGGTATATCTGGGATGATACATTTACATATAAACAGTCTGATGAATTAGGCTATAAAATATACAGATTTTTTCAAAGAAGAGCTTTAAAGAAAATTGCAAAGCTTTCAGATAATTTCTTTGCTATTTCAGATATGACAAAAAAAGAGGCGGATGAATTTTTTGGAATTGATAGTGTAATTCTTACAAAACCTCTTTGTCGAGAGCCCAAGGTGGATTACACAGATTTTGAAATGCCTGTCAAAGCAGTCTATACAGGTAATCTTGCAATTGGTAGAGATAAATCTCTTGTAAGAATTGTTAAGGCAGCGAAAAACATCAACAGTAATGGTGTGAAAATCAGATTTGACATCTACACTAATACACTGTTAAGTGATGAAATAAAAAAAGAATTGAATTGTGATTACAGTGAACTTCATGATGCGGTGCCTCAAAAGGAAGTTTTTGAAATTCAGCGTAATTCTGATTTGATGCTTTTTGTTGAGGATATTGACGGTCCTGATGCACGCGTTGCAAGACTTTCATTCTCAACAAAAATTACTGACTATCTTTCAAGTGGTAAGTGTATTTTTGCTGTTGGATATAAAGAAACAGCACCAATGCAGTATTTTATAAAAAATGACGCAGCAGTGATTGCAGATAATGATAAAGAGATTGAAGAAAAGCTCAGTTTACTTGTCAACAATCCTGAATTGTTAGTTAATTATGCAAATAATGCAAGCGACATTGGTATCAAAAATCATAGCGAAGAAAATATTCTAAAAACATTTGATAATGTAATTAAATCTGTATTATAAAAAGATAAGAATGAATTATTGTTCTATATTTGAACGCATTTGTGCAAGAGAAAAACAAAAAAGAACATAGACTATAATTATAATAAGAAGATGAAAGTTACGGAGATAAATTATGAAGAAGATTTGTTTTATAACTACTATTTCATTAACACTTAAGAGTTTCGTTGTTGAAACGGCTAAATATCTTCATAATAAATGTGGATATGATGTTACTCTTATTTGTGATAATGATGAAGAGTTTGCAAAGTCACTTCCTGAATACATACATTATATACCTGTTCATATGTCACGAGGAATAGATTTTTCAGGATTTTCATCTGTTTTAAAATTTTATAAAGTGTTTAAAACAGAAAAATTTGATATGGTACAATATTCAACTCCTAATGCTGCTTGTTATGCAAGTATCGCGTCATTTTTTGCGCGTGTTCCTATAAGACTTTATGGACAATGGGGTATTCGCTATATAGGAATGTCAGGTGTTGCACGAAAAATTTTCAGGCTTATTGAAAAATTGATTTGTCTGGTTTCAACCGATATTCGCGCAGTAAGTCGTATGAATATGCAATTTGCCATTGAGGATGGACTTTATTGTGCAGACAAAGCAAAAATTATCGGCAACGGTGGAACAATTGGTGTTGATATGTCCTCTTATGATATTACACAAAAGTCAGAGTGGAAAAATACAATTCGAAATAAATATAGTATAGATGAAAATGCTTTTGTTTTTGGTTTTGCAGGTCGTGTTTCAGTGGAAAAGGGCTGCACCGAGCTTTTAACGGCATTCAGAAATATTTCAGAATTAAACGAAAAAGTAAAACTGCTTATTGTGGGCCCGATTGAAGAGAACTGTGGAGTACCGCAAGAACTTATTGACTGGGCAAATAATTCAGATAATGTTGTGCTCACAGGCAGAGTTGACAATGCAGATATGAAAAAGTATTATTCTGCTATGGATGTTCTTGTTCACTCAACCTATCGTGAGGGCTTTGGTATGGTAATTCAAGAAGCAGGCGCTCTTGCTGTTCCGGTAATTACTACAAAAATACCAGGAGCATCAGAAGTTATGTCGGATGGTGAATCTTGCATTCTTGTTGAGCCTAAAAATACATCGGATTTGCAGTCAGCTATGTCAGAATTGTTTTCTGATGAAGATAAAACAAAAAAACTCGGAACAAGTGCTTATGAGCGAACAAAAAATCTCTACGACCGTCCGATTATGTTAAAAAACCTTAAAAATGACTATACAGAATTATTAAAGTAAGTGAGAAAAAACATGGAAAAACAACCACGCATATTGGTTATAACGGTTGCTTCGTGGAATAGTAAGGTGGGTTCAAATACTTGGACATCCTTGCTTAAAAACTATGATAGTGAAAATATAGCCAATATCTGTATTCGCGATGAAATACCCGACAATAAAATATGCTCAAAATGCCTGTGATTTAGGCACTAAAAATCACAACGAAGAAAAGATTTTAAACACATTTGATAGTGTTATAAAATCAGTACTTTGATTAGGAGATAGAAGAATGAAAATTCTGCAGATAAATGCCGTCTATAATATTGGAAGTACAGGGCGAACAACGAAAGAAATGCACGATGAACTGCTTGCCATGGAATATGACTCGTATGTTGCGTGTTCAATATCAAATGTTCCGGAAGATGAACGACTTTTTCTAATAGGTAACAAGTTAGATAGAAAAATTCATGCGTTGATGTCAAGAATTACAGGTAAACAGTCATATTTTTCTAATTCGGAAACAAAAAAATTGTTATCTTTTATTGCAGATATTAAGCCGGATGTTGTTTGTTTAAGAAATATGCATTCAAACTATATTAACTTGCCCGTGTTGCTTGAATATATAATAGAAAACAAAATAGCAACAGTAATTGTATTGCATGATTTTTGGTTTATGACAGGCAAGTGCGTCCATTTTACGACTACCGGATGCTACAAGTGGAAAACTTTTTGTGATAATTGTCCTAATCTTCAAAACGGCAATCCTTCCTGGTTCTTTGATAAAACCAAAGAAATGTTTAACGATAAATTAACACTAATTAACCGTATAGATAATCTGGCTGTTATAGGAGTTTCTGATTGGGTAACTGATTTGGCCAGACAATCACCTGTTTTTTCAAATGCAAAAATTATTAACAGAATTTATAATTGGATTGATGTTGATGTTTTTAAACAAAAAGATGTAGAGAACTTGAAAAACAAACTTGATTTACAAGATGAGTTTATTATTTTAGGTGTTGCTTCAATTTGGGACGAATCAAAAGGCCTTAATAGCTTTATTAAACTGGCAGAACAACAGATGAAAAAATCAAAAGTGATTCTTGTGGGAAGCATTCCTGATAATGTACGATTGCCAAAGAATGTTATTTCTGTTGGATTGACCCATTCTGTTGAGGAATTAGTTGACTATTATAATTTAGCAGATGTATTTGTAACTTTTTCTAATGAAGAAACCTTTGGTAAGGTTTCCGCAGAGGCACTTTCTTGCGGGACACCCGTTATTTGTTATGATTCTACTGCCAATAAGGAGATTGTTGGTGACGGATGTGGGTATGTTCTTGAAAAAGATGATTTTAATGGTGTATTAGAGTGTATCAATAAAGTTCGTAAAATAGGCAAGAAGGTTTTCTCAAATAATTGCATAAGTCGAGCTCAATCCTTATTTGAGAAAAAGGGCAGAATTGACGAATACATAGATGTTTTTAAACAGATTTCCAAAAAGTAATTAAAATTTTGTGATGACTTGAAATTGATTGTTGTCAATAGGGAAACCAAAATTTTGAATATCAAAATAAATATCAAATTGATAATGTTATAGGGAGAAAAAATGTATTATTTTTTATTGGCTATTCTGGTTGCTCTTCTCATAGGTGCAATTGTATCCTGTGGCAAGAATAATATGATGAATACGAAAAAAGGTACCTTGACAACTGAAAAACTTGTAATAATTGTAATGACAATAGTATTTTCCTGTATATTGGCTTTTGAAAGTGAACTTTCAAATGGTGATATGCAACAATATCAAAATGCATACCAATTGTATCAAATTCAGAGTCCACCCAGGCTAGACGGAAAAAAAGACTATGTTTTTCAAGTCTTGTGTTATGCTTTCAGCAAAACCGGATTAAACTTTTATATATGGCACGCATCCATTGGAATATTTTTTGTTTTTGTAGTGTGTTCCTTTGTGAAAAAGTATTCTTCTAATATTTACATCAGTTTTATAGTTTTTATAGCGTTAGGTCAATTTGCCTTTTCTTTGAGTGCGCTTAGGCAGATGTTAGCAATAGCATTTATCCTTTTATCCTTTATTTTCATAGAACAAAAAAAGGCTGTTAAGTTTATTGTTTTGGTCTTGATTGCATCGTTATTTCATAGTACAGCAATAGTTTTTATAATAGCATATCCATTGTATATGGTTAGATTGAAAGTAAAAACGATTATTGTGATGGTATTAGGAATGTTGGTTGCATCAAGATATATCAGACCAATATTAGATTTTGTTTTACCCAGAATTGGTGCCCATGAATTGTATTATGACTATCTGGAAAGTGACACAACATTGTCACTTTCAGGATTAGTTATTGCGTTTGGAATTCTGGTATTTTCTGTTATATGCTTAAAAGATGATAAGGAATCCAAATGCCAGGGATTATGTAATTTTGCAGTAGTTTCGTGTTTCTTCAGGTTGTTATCAACATTTGCTTTTGCAGAGGTGTTTAGATTGTCGCTTTATTTTTCAGTGTTTGATATGATTCTGATTGCTGAAGCTTGTACTTGTTACAGAAAGAGCAAAACACCGGTGATGATAAAAACTTTTGCTGTAACACTGTGTTTGGTGTTGTATTTTGCAGTTTCGCCCACCCCAAATGTGTTGAATTATGAATCCCTTCTTTTCAATTAGTTTTATATACATAATTTTTAGTTTTGCAACAGATAATGTTTGATTTAAATTGTATAATACTTTATTGATAATAAATTTCAAATTATAAATCCATATTTAGCGGATACTTTTTCTGTTTTGTTACTATGAACAGAATCGTGTAAGAGGTATAGTTGATGAAAAAAGTTTTTTATCTTGGATATTACGATACTCCTGAGAATAAAAGTGAAAATCGAAATATTGTTTTAGCAGCAACTAATAAGATGACATATATCGTTTCTGCTTTGGAAAAAGCAGGATATAGTGTTAATCTTGTATCCGCATCACTGACATATAATTGTAAAAAATATGATAGCAAAGTAGTAGATTTATGTGAAAATAGCAAACTGATTTTATTTAAAACACTCCCTTGGGGTAATAAAATAAACAGAGCTATGAGCATAACCTATTCAAAATTTCAACTTGTGAAATAT
>JAZSBY010000110.1:0-5136 GCA_045602655.1 Candidatus Fimenecus sp.
GAAAAAGTTAAAGAAAGAGAAGGCGTTAAACAAGATACAGAAATTTCTGCTGAAGGTTTAAAATCATTAATTCCTGTATACAAAAATATCATAACTATTAAAAGATTTCTGTCTTTTTCTCCCTGTAGTATTCTTATATTCGTTTATAATATCAGCAACAATTTTATCGACAACGATATGCTTTTTTAAATTAGGCACATAAATATCTCTATCATTAACATCTGTCAATTGGATGGACACAAAATCATCTGCCTTAATGCCATACCAAGATAGTAAATAGAACGCTTGTAATCCTTGGAAGTCGCATTGGTGTGTAACTGTAGCTTCAATATCGCACTCAGCTTGTGCAATGGCTTGGGTCAATTCTCTTACAAAAGACTCTAAGTTGTAAAACCACTCAGTAGATGAAGTTGGCTTTACATCTTTGACCTGTGCGAAAATGTCTTTCGTATCAATTTTATATTCGTCCAACAGCCATTTTAAATATTTCTTCAAAATGCCTTTTTTAGCCGCAAAAGCACTTTGAGACTGGCTGTCTGTTATAAAATCTCTTAACTCATTTATTTCCATTTCATGTACGTATTTAGGATGTTCTTGTAGTTTTTTAAAAGTCGAGAATTGCGTTGGGTTTGCAACCTCTTTAAATTCTTCCAGATACAATATCATATTACTTCCTCCAAACAATTTTAACAGTTTGCTTTCGCTATACCATTATTATACAACAAACCAAGACTTATTGTCAAGGCTCTATTTACTTGTTCTGCGAGGAATTTTCCGTCTACCCATCCGCATTTATCTATAATGCGTTCTCGGTCAATTGTTCTTGTCTGTTCTACTAACACGGTGGATTTCTCTGTAAGTCCGTTGATTTCGTCAGGTATAAGCTCTACGTGAGTAGGGAGTTTTCTCTTAGGCTGACTTGTAATCGCACAAACAATAATTGTAGGGGAAACTTCATTTCCCTTGTTGTTCTGAATAACAAGTGCGGGTCTAATACCACTCTGCTCAGAGCCTATCTGCTTTCCAAAATTTACCCATACAATATCGCCACGTCTGATTTTTATTTCATTTGTCATAGAAGTTTCCCCTTTCCTAAAATATTTGAGTGCTATGAACATATTGTTTATATCCATAAAATTCACCCATTTAATCTCCTTTTTTTCTACCAGTGTGTTTTGCCAAAGTCCAATAATATAATCCTTTGATTCACCATCACTATCCTGCAAGTGATGTATGTATGCATCTGCTACAATTATATCTGCAATAAATTCACCTGTTGGTATAAGTTTTCTTAACTGGTGCAATATTGCGTCATAGCACTCGTCAGCACATTTGTAAATTTTGTTTTTAGCCTGTTTAATGTTGAGACTATCACTCATACAGAATAGCAAATCACCGACTATATCATTAAGATATATCGTTTCATTGCGTTTAATCGCAAATCCACCGATGCCACCCTTTTCTTTTGGATTGCTACCGCAGCTTAATTTATCACAGCTATCATATACTATATAATATGTATCGCTATCATAAACTACTTCATTTTCACCATATTCTGACATAATTGCTTCTGTTAGTATCTTTTTCAGTTCATCGGTAAGACCCCTTTCTATTTGAAAATAAACCTTTCCGTCAGTAAATTCTTCTCCTATCGGAGTAACTACTAACTGTTCCGTATTGAGATTATGTATGTCCAGAAGTTCAATCAACGGATACATTTTCTCGACATACTCATCCATCATTTTTTTGGTTTCGTCTTTCATTTTTACTCCTTTTCACCCTTGACTTTTCCGCTTATATCTGATATAATATAAGTGAAAGTTTTTATTTACCTTTTCCTTATCTTTATTATACTACACGGCGTGAACTTTGTCAAGGGGTTTAGTACATTTCGTGTAGTGATTTTGCATTTTTGTACAAATCACCAAAAAACAAGGAGGTTTATTATGGAAATTTACAACACAATAGAAGAAGCTATCAAAGCACAAAGGCTTACAATAACATCTGCTGTAAAAAAGTGTGGGCTTGCAAATGGAATTACAACTAAAATTAAACAAAGGAAACATCTTAGTGATGATACATTACACAAACTTGCCATAGGATTAAATCTCCCTAATATAGACCCTTACAGTCAAGCTAAATATCCAGAAGAAGAAGTTAAACTCTTGTCATATTATCGGCAACTTAGTAAAATGGGTAAAGCGTATGCAATTAATCAAATCAAAGATTTGTACAACGCAGAAATTGCAAAAGATTACAATACCATTACACTAAAACATTCCTTGTTTAAAGTATCGGCAGGAATTGGAGAACCGCTAACAGACACAGACAACTGGGAAGATATAGTGGTTTCCCTCACTCCCTTATCACGTAAAGCAGACTATGCTCTGACTATTAGCGGAGACTCAATGCAGCCTGACTTTAACAATGGAGATATAGTTCTTGTACGTGAGCAACCTGCCGTTAATATAGGCGACATTTGCGTTTACACTCTTGCCGGAAAGGGTTATATCAAAAAGTTTGGTGGAGATAGATTGATTTCTCTTAATTCAGATTATGAAGATATAATGCTTTCTGAGTATTCTATTGATGATATTAAATGTAATGGTTTGGTTCTTGGAAAATTATAAGACTTGACAAATTCCTTATTATAAGGTATAATATATATAGGAAGAAATCATTTGAGGTCGAAAAGGCTCTCGACACTCTTTCGCAAGAAAGAACCTGAGATGATGGGTACGCCGTCCATCCAAATGACCACTGATAAGAGAGGTATTACTACCTCTCTTATTTGTTTTTAGTTACATTCCTTATTTAATTCCATCAATACATCTTCCCTATCTTATCGGCAAGATAAGTCTGTCCTTTACCAGTAATATAAGTTTTGATGCCGATACAAGGCTGACCCTGAGCCATATATGTAAACTCTCTTGTCTGGAAGATACCGCTGTCAATCCATTTCTGATAAGGCTCATTATTGTGGCGAAGATATTTCTGTTCTCTCAGCCAAGCAAATAATCTTGTTCTTCCTATATCAACATTTTTCTTGTGCAGCAGTTTAGCAAACGCACCCACATCAATTAATCCCGATGTGTCCCCTACTCTACCTGCAAACTCCACAAGAGGTTTGTCCTTTTCAATCTTTGCGTTGAGCTGATTGATAGTTGTAAGCGTTGTCTTAAACAAAAGCTTTGTAGGTTCATCCGCAAATGGCAGGTATGTATTGATGAATAAATCATCGTTGCTGACATAGCCACCTGTCTTACGGATAGTGGGGAGAACTTCATCAAACACCCACTTTTCAAAACGCTCCGCAGATTCAAGTTTAGAACGTGCGATAAGACGGTAAACATCTCCCTCGGGAATGAAAGACATTGTAATTGTTTTGTTTTTAGACTGTGGATGAGGTGTGTCACGTTTGGTTACATACCTACAGTGGTCTAATATAGCTTTTCTCGGATTGCTGTAACCAAGAGATTTGGCAATATCAGTAGCACAAAACATTATCTTATCATTTACTAATACTGTTCTCATATCGCCAAATTCATTGTTGGTAAAAGTATTAATCATATTTTCTGACATAAAAATAGATACCTTCTTTCTTTAAAAAGTCTTGACAAAGGTATCTTCATATGGTATAATATTTATATGAGAATACCTTTATTTAATTATAAGGGTAGACTTATGTAGTATAGGGACGTTTCAGCTTTGGTCGGTCGGAACGTTCCTATTTTTATTGCTCAAAAGCAAATCAATTCCCTTTCTAATGGCTTCTGTTTTGGTTATCTTATTTTCTTGACAATACAAATCAAGCTTTTCATATAAGGCTTTATCAAAACGTACCTTTACATTAATGTTTTTGGGATTTTCTGCTTTTGGTCTACCTGTCTTAGGAGACACTTTTTTCACCTCCATTTCTGTGTTCCATAAATATATTATACATCTTGGAACACAGAAAGTCAACCCTTTTCATGAAAAAATATTATACAAATCTTCACCCTTGTTTTTGTGCAATTATATGAAATTGTGATAAAAGATTGAAAATTCTGTCGGTTTGTGGTATAATGAGTGTATTAAATACAAAGGAAGTGGTTGTTTATATGAAATTTAAACATATTTTGTCTATTATTTCAGCTTCAATTATTTGCTTGTCCTCCTTAAATTGTGCCTATGCCAATGCTCTTTCTCTTGGCGATGCTAATTCAGATAACATAATTGATTCATCTGATGCTTCTGTAATTTTAAGCATATACGCAGATTATTCAACAGGTAAGACACCTAATCAAACACAAGATGAATTATCCGTTGCCGATGTTAATTCTGATAATTCTGTGGATTCTACAGATGCTTCAACTATTCTGGAATATTACGCACATATATCAACTGGTGGTAACGGAACGCTTGAAGAATTTGTTTCCCCACAATATCAGTCAAATACAAACACATTTATTTTACATCGTATATCTGTTGAAATTCCTAAAGATTTTAAATATGCTTATTCATCAAAAGACTCACAGGGCGATAGCCGTTATTTATTCGCAAGTACAGACAGCAAAATGATAATAGAAGAATCAATTACTCCTACTGGTTTTACAGACAAAGAAATACTCGATGCATTATATAATGCATCTAAAGACAATGACAAATATAATAACGTACAAATTATAATTGCCAATAATAGAGAATTTATCAAGGTAGATTACCCATCTGATGATAATAATACAATGCTGCTATATACTTTTGTAGCTAATGGTCGGTCATATATATTGGGCATATTATATCCATCACTTGACATTAATAAGGAAGTCATGGTTGTAGACATACTAAAATCCATTGTAACCGAAACGCAAAGTATAAATATTCCTTGTAGCAAAACATTTGAATCATTATCCGCAAACGAGAAACAATTCCTTCTCGATTCTATTATGATGTTCTCAAAAAACTTTACAAATGCAACATCAATTAGTATTAATCAATGTTGCGAGACAACTATAGACAATAAAAAAGCATATATATACGACCTCTCCTATGTATCATCTTCCGGAAGTGATAGTCAATATACTTTTATAGCTTATCCCGAAACTGAGCAGATTTCTAAATCTTATGATTCATATAATAAAACGGTCTCTGCATATA
>JAZSBY010000111.1:0-4090 GCA_045602655.1 Candidatus Fimenecus sp.
AGGTTTTTGACGAAGTTAGTGCGGAAATTTGCCTTCCAAAACCGTACGGTGTTCGGCTCCCGTCGGCTATTGTCAAATATTAGAAAGAGGTGTGCTTTATGGCAAAAAGCGTACAGGATATTATTGCTCTTATCAAAGAGAATGATATCAAAATGGTTGACTTTAAAATGGTTGATATTAACGGTCAGTACCGCCACGTTACAATTCCCGCTGAAAACTTTTCAGAGGATACAATGAAAAGTGGTATAGGATTTGATGCTTCAAACTACGGTTATGCCGTTGTTGAAAAAAGCGATATGGTGTTTATTCCCGATCCCGATACCGCTGTTATTGACCCCTTCTGTTCTATTCCCACATTATCAATGACAGGTAATGCAATGATTATTGATAACCCTCAGAACAGACCCTTGGCTCAGTACCCCAGAAATATTGTTCTTGCGGCAGAAAAATATATGGCAGATTGTGGCGTTGCAGATACAATGCTCGTTCTTCCTGAATTTGAATTTTATCTCTTTGACCAGGTAGGCTGGAACGTTTCTCCCGATAATATCAGTGCAAGCGTTGATGCAAAGCAGTCATATTGGAACAGTGATATTTCAGGCGACGGTGTTATTGTTCCCAAGCAGAAAAACTACCACATTGCAAAGCCCTTTGATGTTACCTACGAATGTCGTAGCGAAATGTGTATGCATATGGCAGATGCAGGCATTGAAATTAACTACCATCATCCCGAGGTTGCCGCATCAGGTCAGTTTGAAATTGAGCCACAGCTTGGCAAAATGTCAACAATGGCAGATGCTACAATGTGGATAAAATATATCATCCGTAACACAGCTCTTAAATATGGCAAAACTGCTACATTTATGCCCAAGCCCATTTACGGTGAAGCAGGTAGCGGTATGCACGTTCATATGCTTCTTCTCAAAGACGGTAAGCCCGTTTTCTCTGATGATAACGGTTATGCAAACCTCAGCGAAACAGCACATTACTTTATGGGTGGTCTTCTTAAGCACATTTCTTCACTCTGTGCTCTTACAAACCCCAGCACAAACTCCTTCAAACGTTTGATTCCCGGTTTTGAAGCACCTGTAACAGTTGGTTATGCAACATCAAACAGAAGTGCGGTTATCCGTATTCCTGCTTATGCTAAGAGCCCTGATAAGCGTCGTTTTGAGCTTCGCAACCCAGATGCTACTTGTAATCCATATTTCTGCTATGCAGCAATTCTTATGGCAGGTCTTGATGGTATCAAGAATAAGATTGACCCTCATGCAAATGGTTGGGGCCCTTATGATATGAACCTTTATAATCTTCCAGAAGAAGAAAAAGCAAAGCTTCAGGGACTTCCAGTTTCTCTTGACGAGGCTCTTGATTGTCTTGAAAAAGACTATGCATACCTTACAGAAGGCGGAGTATTCCCAGAAGAGCTTATTCATAACTTTATCAAGACAAAACGTGCTGAGGTAAGACAGCTTGCTGCTATTCCTCATCCAGCAGAATTTGATAAGTATTATAACCTTTAATATTTAAAGTTGTATTTCAACCGACAAGGTTCTATTGAATCTTGTCGGTTTTTTGTAGTTGAATATGGTTAAAAATAGTGTTAAGATATGTGTAACAAATTTTTTGAGGTATGTTTATGAAAATCTCTACTGAAATTGATTCAATTGCATTACATATTGGTGAAGAAAAAGCGGTTGAACTTGTGGCAAAAACAGGTTTTGATGCTTGGGATTTTTCCCTTTTTCAAATGTGCGAGAAACAAAATGGATTTTTGGTACCGACAAATCACCCAACGGCACAGAATAACTATCTTGCCTTTACACGAAAGCTCAGACAAATCGGTCTTGATAACGGCATTATATGCAATCAGGGTCACGCACCGTTTCCAAGCTCATTAAAAAGTGTGGATTACCTTAAACGAGCAATTGAATGTGTTGCTGAGGCAGGAGGTAGCATTTGCGTAATTCATCCTATGAATGATGGCACACCTGAAGAAAATGCAGAAATGTATTTTGAACTTCTGCCATTTGCAAAAGAACATAATATAAAAATTGCAACTGAAAATATGTGGAATTGGTTGCCTGGTGCTGCACATTCTTCTTTTGCTGCTTGTGCCACACCTGAAAGCTTTAATGCCCATCTCGATGCGGTTAATGATGACTATTTTGTTGCTTGTCTTGATATAGGTCATGCTGAAATGAAAGGCAGTAACACCACTGCTGTAGAAATGATTAAGTCATTGGACAATCGTCTCAAAGCTTTGCATATTCACGATAATGATAGGCTTCACGACTCCCATCAGGTACCGTTCACAATGAATATTGACTTTGTGCCCATTGTAGAAACTCTTAAAAAGATAAACTATGACGGATATTTCACCCTTGAAGCAAGTTATTATCTTGAAAATTTAAAAAATCCAGACGTGCCTGAATGTGTAAAAACTCTTTATAATTCAGCAAAGCGACTTGCACAGATGTTTGACGAATAAACCTATTGAATAACCCTGTTTTATGTGCTAAAATAGGGTTATTATTTTTAAAATACTCAAGGAATGACAAGAAATGATAGCAATAATTGATTATGGTGCAGGAAATCTTCAAAGTGTAAAAAAAGCTTTTGATTTTATCGGCGCTGAAAGTGTAATTACAAATGACCCCAAGGTTATTTTATCAGCGGATAAAATTCTTTTGCCAGGCGTTGGCTCGTTTGGGGACGCAATGGACTCAATGGAAAAAAGTGGTCTTGTTGAAACAATAAAACAAAGTGCATTAAGTGGCAAACCATTTTTGGGTATCTGTTTAGGGCTTCAATTGCTTTTTGAAGAATCCGAAGAATCACCAGGAGTAAAGGGTCTGGGCATCTTTAAAGGCAAGATTAAAAAATTCTCACCTGATATGGGGCTTAAAATTCCTCATATCGGTTGGAATTCACTTGAAATAAAACAAAAAGACACACTCTTTAAGAATGTGCCTGAAAACTCTTATGTGTATTTTGTCCATTCCTATTATTTACACGCAGAGAATGAAAATGACATTGCAACCGTAACAAATTACGGAATTGATTTTCATTCGGCTGTGGGTAAGGATAATATTTTCGCAACCCAGTTTCATCCCGAAAAATCAGGTGATGTAGGTTTGCAGATTTTAAGAAATTTTGCATCAATGGAGGTTAAATAATGTACGCAAAAAGAATAATACCTTGTCTTGATGTAAAAAACGGACGAGTAGTAAAAGGTGTCAGCTTTGTCAATATCCGTGATGCAGGTGACCCTGTGGAATGTGCTATTGAATACAACAAAAAAGGTGCTGACGAGTTAGTCCTCCTTGATATTACCGCAACTCACGAGGGCAGGGGCACAATGCTCGAAATCGTTCGTCAGGTTGCCGATAATATCTTTATTCCTTTTACAGTAGGTGGCGGAATTAGAACTGTTGACGATTTTAAAGAGCTTCTTCGTGCAGGTGCTGATAAGATTTCAGTAAACTCTGCTGCTGTGCGAAATCCAGACCTTATAAGTGAGGCAGCATACAAATTCGGTAGCCAATGTGTCGTTTGTGCTATTGACGCAAAACGAAATGATAAAGGCTGGGAGGTTTACCTTAACGGCGGACGAATCCCTACGGGAATCGATGCTGTAAAATGGGCTGAAGAAGCAGTTAAAAGGGGAACAGGAGAAATTCTCTTAACAAGTATGGACTGCGACGGTCAAAAGACAGGCTATGACAACGCCCTTAACCGTGCAGTTTCAGAATGTGTTGGCGTGCCTGTAATAGCATCAGGTGGTGCAGGAGCAAAATCCCATTTCCTTGATGCTTTTAATGAAGGCAAAGCAGACGCTGTCCTTGCAGCATCCCTTTTCCACTTCAACGAAATTCCAATCATGGATTTAAAACACTATCTCAAAGACAACGGGATATCAGTAAGATTATAAAAACAAGGGACGATTTAAATCGTCCCTTTAATTTCTATTCAACAACTACGCAAACATCTGTGAGTGCTTTTCTCACTTTATTTCTTGGTGCTTCATCTGCTGAATATCCTGTTGCAATCACAAGTCTGATTTTGTCTTCGATGCCGAAATATTCAC
>JAZSBY010000112.1:0-19506 GCA_045602655.1 Candidatus Fimenecus sp.
GGATAATTGCGTCAACTTCACGGATGTGGGAGAGGAATTTGTTTCCAAGTCCTTCACCCTTTGAAGCACCCTTTACAAGACCTGCAATATCAACGAATTCGATGGTTGCAGGAGTGATTTTTGCAGGGTTATACATCTCGGCAAGTTTATCAATTCTGTAATCCGGCACAGCAACAACACCAACATTTGGCTCGATTGTGCAGAAAGCGTAGTTTGCAGACTGTGCACCTGCATTTGTAATCGCATTGAAAAGTGTACTTTTACCTACATTTGGTAAACCTACAATACCTAATTTCATAATATCATCCTTAACATAATATAAATTTCCAAAAATGTATTATACACTATTGATGAAAAATTTTCAATATGATAAAATGATTAAAGGTGATTTTATGGAATTCGCAAGAACTGAAAGACTAATCGGCACAGACAATCTTGAAAAGCTAAAAAGTAAAAATATAATTATTTTCGGACTCGGTGGCGTTGGTTCCTATGTTGCCGAGGCTATGGCTCGTTGTGGAATCGGCAAAATGACGGTTGTTGACAAGGATACAGTTGACATCACAAACATAAATCGACAGTTGTATGCACTCCATTCCACAGTTGGCAAAAATAAGGCAGATGTTGCTAAAGAGCGAATTCTTGACATAAACCCCGAGTGTGATGTTACTGCCGTTGTTAAGATGTATCTTCCCGAAAATGCCGACGAATTCAAGTTAGAAAAATATGACTATATCATAGATGCCATTGACAATGTTACCGCAAAAATTGATTTGGCAGTAAAGGCTGAAGCCCTTGATATTCCAATGATTTCTTCAATGGGTACCGGAAACAAACTTGACCCTACTGCATTCAAAATTACGGATATTTACAAAACCGATACTTGTCCCTTGTGCAGAGTTATGCGTAGAGAACTCAAAAATCGTGGTGTTAAGAAATTAAAGGTGCTTTATTCCACAGAAATCCCTAAAAACGACGGTGAACGAACTCCCGCAAGCATTTCTTTTGTACCAAGTACAGCAGGACTTATTATTGCAGGGGAAGTTGTGAAAGATTTAATTAAATGATTGTTGTGCAAATCTGAATTTGTCGGGATGTTTTATCCCCCCTTCCGTCACCTTGCGGTGACACTTTCCCCTCCAGGGGGCAGACTATATTGGGCTCCACCCTTGAGGGGTGCGGGTGTCCGGTGGATACCTCTGCGTAGCAGAAGCACTGCCTGAGCCGGCAGGCGAGTAACGGAGCTGTCGAGTGAAACGAGACTGAGGGGGGAAAGAAACAGACAGACTCTCTATTTGCGGAGCAGTTGCATTATTAACAATTTATTCATTGATTTAATTGAAATAAAAGAGTAAAATATTGGCAATACTTTTCAAAAGACATTTTGAGGTGATAAAATGAGTCTTATTGAGATTCGTGATATGTATAAAATCTATAATCCCGGTGAAAATGAGGTTCGAGCCATTGACGGAGTGAATCTTACCATAGAACACGGTGAATTTGTTGCCATTATCGGTCAGTCAGGTTCGGGTAAATCAACGCTTATGAATATGTTGGGACTTCTCGATGTTCCCACAAGCGGAAAATATCTTCTTAACGGCAAGGATGTTGACGGTCTTTCTGACGATGAACTTTCAGAAATTCGCAACAAGGAGATTGGCTTTATTTTCCAAGGATTCAACCTTGTTACAAGCCTTACTGCCGCAGAAAATGTTGAACTTCCGTTGGTTTATCGCGGAATGAAAAAAGATGAGAGAAACCGTCTTGCCATTGAGGCTTTGGACAGAGTCGGACTTTCCCACCGTCTTGACCATTTGCCAAAGCAGATGTCGGGCGGTCAGCAACAGAGAGTTGCTATTGCCCGTGCGGTTGCAGCAAGACCTCCGATTATTCTTGCTGACGAGCCAACCGGCAATCTGGATTCCCATTCAGGTGTTGAGGTTATGAAAATTCTTCACGAGTTACACGAGGAAGGCAGAACGGTTATCCTTATTACCCACGATAACGATATTGCTAATGAAGCACAGCGAATTATCCGTATTCAGGACGGACAAATTGTTTCGGATATTATAAACGGATAACTCAAATCTGTTTATTTAAATTATATATAATGTAATTTGTCAATAAAAAATAATAAAATATAGAGAAAATGTTGCCAAAAAGTGTAGCATTTTCTTTTTTTATGTGATAGAATTTTTGTGATTATTTTGTAATCGCCCAAAAACATTTAGGAGGACGAAAAATGAACAAGACGTTTAAAAGAATTCTCTGTGTAGTTCTTGCCATTGTTATTGCAGCTGTCGGAATTCCATTCACGGCTCTTGCATCAACAAAGGAAACTGTGAATTTCGGTGTTTTATCCGATACTCACTATTTCGCAGAAACATCAATGGGAGAAACAGAGGAAGACAAACAAGAGTTTGTTGATATAATGCTTCTCAACAACTCAACAACAGGATTTGCACCTGTTCTTACAGATGCAGCATTAGCTAACCTTGCCTTAAAAGCAAAAAATGGTGAAATTGATTTCCTTTTGCTTCCCGGTGACCTTACAAGAAATGCTGAATATGCTGCTCACAAAGAATTAGCTGACAAGCTTGCAAAGTTTGAAGCAGAAACAGGCATTCCTGCATTTGTTATCAATGGTAACCACGATATTAACAATAAACGTTCTATGATATACGATGGCGATGAGCTTCTTGCATCAAGCAAATATCCTGAACTTCGTGATGAGCTTGACACAACACCTGAGGAATTTGAAGAAATCTACAAGGATTTCGGATATTCTGCAGAATTCGGTTATTACAGCCGTTATAAGGAATATGCAGAAGATTCAGAGGGTTCACTTTCTTATGTAACTGACATTAACGATGATTATCGTCTTATCGCTATTGATGCTATGATGTACTCAGCTGATAACACCGCTTCCGGTGAAAGTGAACAGGAAACAGGTGGTCAGGTGTCTGACGAGCTTCTTGCATGGGCAGTAGCTGAAACTGAAAAGGCTATTAAAGATGGTAAAACCGTTATCGGTATGATTCATAACAACCTTATCCCTCATTTTGATGTGCATGTTGACGTTCTTGACCAGTTTGTGCTTTTTGGTTGGGAAAAAGTTGCTGACAATCTTGCAAAAGCAGGTATGCACTACATTATTACAGGTCATACACACATGCAGGATGTTGCTTCCTTTGTAACTGATAGTGGTGAAGAAATCCACGAAATAATTACATCTTCAATCCTCAGTTATCCTAACCAGTTCAGAACTGTTTCTATGGATACTTATGCAACAGGCAGAATTGAATGTGAATATCATACACACGATGTTGACGAGGTTGTTCCGGTTTATGTTGATGGTATTGCACAGGCAAAACCATTCAAATATCAGACATGGAAATACAATTTCGGTGGCGAGGATATTAAAAACTTTGTAACAAACCTTCTCCAGTATCAGCTTCGTTATGGTTTTGGTAAGGATGTTAAGGACGCAGGTGGTCTTTACAAATATCTTACAGGTATGCTTGACTTTAACGAGCTTATGACAGACCTTATCGGCAACGAAATTCTTGGTGGTATTTCTGCTGTTGCAGTGAAGGGCTTACTTCTTTCAATCTGTAACCAGCTTGAAAATGCTTACCTTACTGACTATGATGCTACAGTCGAGAAAGTTTCAGGAATTCTCGATACATTCCTTGACCTTGAAATTTCTGATTACCCATCAACCGCATTCAAAGATACTCTCGGTTTTGGCAGTGAGGGTGACAAAGGTACTGTAAGTGACCTTGCTTCAACTGTTCTTGCTAACCACACAGCAAACAACGAAGACCCTAAAAATGACAAATTCCTTATGAGTGCACTTGAGCGTTTTGATAATGGCGAAAACGCAGAGCTCATTGTGGATTGCCTTTTTGATATGATTCTTCAGGAGCTTCTTGTAGATAACATTCTCAAAGAAATCAAGATTGACCCTGTTTCTCTTGGTATCAGTGCTATAAATAACAAAGACATTAACGCAATTGTTGATGACATTAACGAAATTATTGGTGACGACGGGCTTCTTTCACTCAGTCTTACAGACATTGTTACTATCATCCTTTCTCTTGGTATTCTTGAGGGCGATACAGTTAAAGAGGTTCTTTACTCTTTCCTTGACGAATATCTTACAGAAAGTCAGTATGACATTATCGACCAGGAATTCTACAGAATTATGAAGGACTTCACTCACGATGAAAACCCCGGTTATATGGCTGACCTTGAAGGTAAGTTTGTTGTTGACGGTCCTGTAGAAGTACCTCTCAGCCAAAAGAATTTAAGACTTCCTTCACATATTGCAGTATCTCTTGGTGAAGATGCTTCATCAGAGGTAAATATCAGTTACTACACAAAATACAGCATTACAGATACTGATGTTCAGATTGTTCCTTATTCAAAGAATCCTGATTTCTCAAAGGGTACAACGGTGGATGTTGAAATCACAACAAATTGTGATGTTGAAAAAATAATGGAATGGCCTGCAATTGATTTAGGTTTTATCGGAATTATTTATCACAAAGAAAATGTAAACCGTCACTATGTAAACATTTCAGGACTTGAGGCAGATACAAAATACTGCTACCGTCTTGGTGACGCAGACCGTGGTTGGTGGAGCGAAACAGGTGTTATTGACACTGCTGACAATTCAGATTCATTCAGTTTCTTCCACATAACTGACCCCCAGTCAACAACTGAAAAACAGTATAATAATGTATTTGCTCCTGCAGTTGAACTTGCATTTGAAAATCACAATGCAGACTTCATTCTCAACACAGGTGACTTTGTTGACGATGGCAGAAGCTTTATTCAGTGGCAGAGAATGTTCAATTCTACCGATGTGCTTATGGATACTGCTTTAATGGGTGTAGCGGGTAACCACGAAGAAAAGGGCGATTATTCACTTGCTAACTACTTCATTACTCCTAATACTCCTGAACAAGACAAAACAACCGGTGTTTATTATTCATTTGATTACAACAATGCTCATTTCGTTGTTCTTAATACAAACAACCTCGGTGAAGACGATGGACTTAACGCAGAACAAATTGAATGGCTTATTGAAGATATGAATGCATCCGATGCAGATTGGAAATTCGTAGCACTTCATAAAGCACCTTATTCAAACGGCTCACACTATGATGATGACGATGTAATTGCAATCCGTGCTCAGCTTCAATCACTTATGCCTGAGCTTGGTATTGACGTTGTATTCCAGGGTCATGACCATGTATTCATGAGAACAGATGTTATGAATAACAATGTTGTTGTTGATACAGAAACTGAAGAGGTTTCATATAATGGTCTTGATTACACAGCAAAGATTGACCCTAACGGTACAATTTATTCAATCAATGGTACAATTGGTGTTAAACACTATAAGGCAAAGCCTGTGGAAGAAACAAACAAACTCTTCCCAATTGGCGAAACCGTTCTCTACCTCGAAGTTCCGTCATACTCATATGTACAGATTGATGGCGACACACTTTACTTTGATTCATACGCAGTAAATGGTGATGAGGAAGAAAGAATTGACCAGTTTGCAATTAAAAAGGACCTTGGTGATACAGATACTCCTGTAACTCCTGATGATGAGGAGCCGGCAACTCCTGAAACTCCGGTTACACCTGAAAAACCTGTAACTCCGGAAGAACCAACAACTCCGGAAGAGCCTGTAACACCTGAACAGCCTGAAGCAGATAAACCTGCAAACGGCAAGCCTGTTACAGGAACTGATATTCCAAACACATCAGCAGAGAATGTAACTCTCCTCTTTGCAATAGTTCTTATGGCAACAGCAGGCACAGCCTCAATCGTTCTTAAAAGAAAAAAGAATAAAGTATAAAGTATAAATAAAATGACTGCAAAAAACTTTCGTTTTTTGCAGTCATTTTTGAATTGTAAATAATTACTTTTTAAATTTCAGAATAATCGACATAATGAAATGCTTTGTTTTTGGCATAAGATTGCTATAAATATAGTATTTCATTTTTTTATTAACAAATACATATTCACCGATAAATTCGTAATATTTAGCACCAAAACTCATTTTAAAGTCATTTATCCCCACAAAATTATCCCTTGGGCTCATTCTTCCCAAAGTGCCGTCAGAATTGATTTCAGGCTCTTTTACCATAACATAACCAAGGTCGTGAATATGACAGCCTGCTTCAATGCTCCTGCAAATTCGCAGATAGTTAAGATAATGGCTTGAACGAGTATTATTACGAATAATATTTTTCGTACCGCCAAAAAGGCAGGACGCAACTCCTGCATAACGGAGAGTGAAACCACCTGCAACGGGAATTACAGCATCTTCCGGGTAGTCCTTTGTTTCTTCCATTCGTGTGTTAAATGCCTTTGTGTTATTATCAAGCGCTTCGATATCTCCCTTAATTCCCTTGACTTTCTTTTCCGGTGCAGTTTCAAGTGCATTTAAAAGTTCTGTCTTTCTAATCTGTCTTTCTTTTTCAAGTTCACAGTCGGTTTTCTTATTATAGTAAACTATTGTAATATCGCAATATTCTGCAAAAACCTCCATAAGATGAGTTATATATTCACCATTTCGCTGAACAAATTCGTTACGGGTTGAAGTATCCTCCATAACGCTCATAAACTCATCCATAATCGCAGGATTATGCTTAACATCCTCGTAGGTGTAGGTTTTCGATTCAAGACCGCGAGTTGTGCCGATTCTTACAGAATAACGAACACCCTTTTCGCAATCCTTTAAAATCTTGTCAGCAGGAATCTGCTTACCCTCATTATCTAAAAGGTGAATATATGTCTGAACGGGGTGTTTATATGTGTAGGAGTCAATAACCGTGTTAAGCTTAAGTCCGTTTTCTGTAAAAAGCTTATGATTTTTAACACCCTCATTTATGGTTTCACCATCTATTCTCAATGGAATAAGAGGGTCGATAACAAGGGCTGTGGCACCTGCTCTTTTCGACTCTTTTTTTATGAAATGGAGGAACTCTTTCTGTAAAGTTTCATTATTGTAATCGCAGACTGCACCACAAGGAACATACCAAATAGTTCCTGCACTTGGCATTTTCCTGTAAAGCACCATACAGGTAAGAACTCGTTTTTCTCCCTCAAACCCACTGTAAAGAATGGAACTCCACGCCTCTTTTACAAGATGCCAACGAGAACTTTGAAGATATGAACCTTTGTTATCCAGTACAAATTGGTCAAAAGCCTTTGTATCAGTTTCTACTTTAAACTGAAACATAAAAACACTCCGTTTCAAATGTCATAATCAATTCATTATATCACAAAACCAAGGCTAATACAACTATATATGGCAATAAATGAGAATGGCGAGGGGTAACCTCGCCATACATATTTATTCAATTAAGCAAGTTATCAATACATTCCGCCGCCTGCCTGAGCCATTGCTGCTGCAGCTGCTGCCTCAGCCTGTGGGTCAGGAATATCTGCAACAAGTGATTCTGTTGTAAGAACCATTGCTGCAACTGATGATGCGTTCTGGAGTGCTGAACGAGTTACCTTTGCAGGGTCAAGGATACCTGCCTCAAACATATCAACATATTCGCTTGTTGCGAAGTTGAAACCGTAACCAACCTTGTTTGCATTAACTATTTCATTTACGATAACTGAGCCTTCGAGTCCTGCGTTTGCAGCAATCTGACGAACCGGCTCTTCAATAGCCTTAATAACGATTTTAACACCTGTTTTGAAGTCTGCATCCTCTGTATCAAGGAGGGATTCTGCAGCCTTGATAGCACCAAGGAGAGCAACACCGCCACCGGCAACTGTGCCTTCTTCAACAGCAGCCTTTGTTGCAGCAAGAGCATCTTCAATACGGAGTTTCTTTTCTTTCATCTCTGTTTCAGTAGCAGCACCAACACGGATAACTGCAACACCACCTGCAAGTTTTGCAAGTCTTTCCTGAAGTTTTTCACGATCAAAGTCAGATGTTGTTTCTGCAATCTGAGCCTTAATCTGATTGATTCTGCCCTTAATTGTATCCTGTTCGCCTGCACCATCAACGATGATTGTGTTTTCTTTTGAAATCTTAACCTGCTTTGCACGACCAAGCTGATAGAGTTGAGCATCTTTAAGTTCAAGACCTAAATCGGATGTAATAACCTGACCACCTGTAAGGATTGCGATGTCCTGAAGCATTTCTTTTCTTCTGTCACCAAAGCCGGGAGCTTTAACTGCAACACAAGTAAATGTGCCGCGGAGTTTATTTACAAGGATGGTTGAAAGTGCCTCACCTTCAATATCTTCTGCAACAATAACAAGTTTCTTGCCTGACTGAACAATTTGTTCAAGGAGTGGAAGAATCTCCTGTATATTGCTGATTTTCTTGTCTGTGATAAGGATGAGAGCATCATCAATAACTGCTTCCATTTTATCAGTATCAGTTACCATATATGGTGAAATGTAACCACGGTCAAACTGCATACCTTCAACAACATCAGAGTATGTTTCACTTGTCTTTGATTCTTCAATAGTGATAACGCCGTCAGCAGTAACCTTTGCCATAGCATCTGCAATAAGATTACCAACATATTCGTCAGCAGCAGAAACTGTTGCAACACGAGCAATATCCTCACTTGATTCAACAGGTTTTGCATTTTTAAGTACTTCTGCAACTACTGCGTCAACAGCAGCCTTCATGCCTTTTTTAACCACCATTGGGTTTGCACCGGCAGCAACATTCTTCATGCCTTCACGAACAAGTGCCTGAGCAAGAAGTGTAGCAGTTGTTGTACCGTCACCTGCAACATCATTTGTCTTTGTTGCAACTTCTTTAACAAGCTGTGCACCCATGTTTTCAAAAGCGTCTTCAAGTTCAATTTCTTTTGCGATTGTAACACCATCATTAGTGATGAGCGGACCGCCATATTTTCTGTCAAGAACAACATTTCTGCCCTTTGGTCCAAGTGTGATTTTAACTGTATTGCTTAATTTATCGATACCATTCTGAAGAGCTTTTCTTGCTTCTTCACCGTAAATAATCTGTTTAGCCATTAGACTGTGCCCTCCTTATTCAACAATAGCAAGAATTTCTGCCTGACGGACAATAGTATATTCTGTGTTGTCCATTTTAACTTCTGTGCCTGAATATTTGCCGATAATTACTTTATCGCCAACCTTAACATACATTTCTACCTCATGACCGTCAATAAGTCCACCGGGACCTACGGCAACAACCTCAGCAACCTGTGGTTTTTCCTGAGCAGATGCTGCAAGAACAATACCACTCTTTGTTGTTTCTTCCATTTCAGCAGATTTAAGTACAACTCTGTCTGCAAGTGGTTTAATAGTCATTTTATATTACCTCCTGAAAGATTGATAAACATAGTTTTAGCACTCTTGCCTTTCGAGTGCTAATTATATTGTAGCCACATTTTTCCAAAAAATCAAGTGTTTTATGTAAATTTAATAATTATTTAATAAATTAGCAAACGGCGGGGTCAAGACCCCGCCCTACCGTATATTCACATCAATCCGAAACTCACTGTAAGTGCTTTATTTATTTTATTCATATCCGATGTTGAAAGATTACCCATTCGCTCTTTTAGTCGTTGCTTGTCAATTGTTCTGACCTGTTCAAGTAAAACAACAGAATCCTTACTGAGTCCGCAAGCGTCACCATTTACATTTATATGTGTGGGCATTCTCGATTTATCCTGCTGACTTGTAATTGCAGCTGCAATTACAGTTGGGCTGTATTTATTGCCAACATCATTTTGCACTATAAGTACAGGTCGGACTCCACCTTGTTCAGAACCTACAACAGGACTTAAATCGGCGTAATATATGTCCCCTCTTTTTACATTCATTCAATATCACTCCTTACACAATTATTTTTACCTTGATTTTGTAAAAATAAACATTAAAGGTAAAAAATCAGGGAGTAATATATTTTATTCTACTGCGGTTCTGTATGTCCCATTATATATTCAAAATTTTCAAAGTACACTATATATATATCGTCTACTGTAAGTTTTTGAAAATCACTTCCTTCACCCGTCGCAAGGTTATATCTGTGTCCGTTACAAGTAAAGGTATAGAAGCTTTTTTCAAAAGTTGCAGATTTCACATTTTCCGCACAAACTTTAATCATTTCGCAAACCATACTAAAAGGCACACTGTTTTCTGAGAGAGAAAAAGTTAAATCATCGTAAGTCAAAGTATATTCGTCATTTTCAAAAACGATTTGCATTCCGTTTACACTTTCGGGTAAAGAAAATGTCAAAATCAGTTTATCAAAGGACATACACTCCACTCTTGCACTGATTTTGACATCATTCATTGTTGTATTTACATCTGTTTTAAATCCTAAAAAGTCAGGAATTTGATTTTTCACTTCCTTTTTGCTTTCGCATCCCTGCAAACACAGTATGCACAAAAGAAAACAAAGAAGTTTTTTCATAAAATTCTACCCTATTCAAATTTTTTCAGGACTGTTGGTAATTCGCTAAGCATTAGCGACGGAGTATTTCCCATCATAGAATATTTTTCGCTGACTATATCCCCTGCCAAGCCGTGGATATTAACACCTGCAATAGCACTCTTAAACGGGTCAACTCCTTGAGAGACAAAAGAAGCAATAATACCTGCCAGGACATCACCACTGCCACCGGTAGCCATTCCGGGATTACCTGTTGAATTAACAAACATATCATCATACCTGCTGTTTCCAACAAGCGTTGATGCCCCTTTAAGCACAAGTGTACAATTATGCGATTTGACAAAATTCTTTACAGCCATAGGTCTGTTCGACTGAATTTCATCAACACCCAGTCCCGTTATTCTTGACATTTCCTTTGGATGAGGAGTCAATATAACAGACGCTCTTGCAGAGTCTATTATATCTATATTATCTTTTATGCAATTTATTCCGTCTGCATCAAGAATTACAGGAACATCAGAATTTGTTACAACAAATTCTGTGACTGCTTTTGTATCTTCATCAACACCCATTCCACATCCGATTACAACGCAGGAACAGTTTCTAAGTTCCTTTTCAATTCTACGGATACAATTAAGGGATAATCTGCCTGCTTTATTGCTTTCAAGAGGCACTAAAACTTGCTCATATGTCTTAGGTGCAACAGCATTATATGCAACCGCAGGGAAAGCAATTTTAACAATACCTGCACCACTATTCACAGCACCTTGAGATGCAAGGTAAACAGCATTTGGCATTTCGTAACTGCCGCCTATAACAAGGACTGTACCGTAATCTCCTTTGTGACTTTGTGGTTTTCTCTTGTTAAAAAAGGTTTTGATTTCTTCATGACTTATGGTGAATAATGATGCATACACATCTTTATAACACTTATCAGGAATGTTAAGCGGTGCTAAAACAACCTTTCCGCACTTGTCCATAGAAGGCTTTAAAACATGAACGGGCTTTAAAACAAGAACTGCAATTGTCATATCCGCTGAAATACAGTCGTTGTTCACTTCACAATTATTCCCCTCCAACCCACTGGGTATATCAATACTGACAATAGTTGCAGGAGATTTATTTATCCTTGAAAAAAGTGTTTTGCAAACTGCATTAGGCTCCCCCTTAAATCCGATACCAAAAATACAATCCACAATAATATGTGCTTTTTCAAAATACTTCTCTATATTCGGACTTTCTTCATAGTACACAACCTGAATTCCCAAGGCTCTCACTCTGGACAGCATATCAGACGACAACTCATCAGAAGGCAACCCCATAGCCATCATAACAGTGACATTATAGCCGTTTTCATAAAGCTTTCTGGCAATAACAAAACCATCCCCGCCGTTTCTTCCCTTACCACAAACCACAAGGACATTTCGCTTATTTGAATTTTCAAAGGTCTTTCGTATTATTCTTGCACAGTACGACCCTGCATTTTCCATAAGTTGCATATATGAAATGCCATATTGATTGGCTGATTCTTCAACTTTTCTTGTTTCTTCAACAGTTAAGACTCTCATAAAAAATACTCCATAATTTAATTTTGCTCAGCAGAATAAACAGTCATTCCCACACCACTGTCCTTCACCAGAATATCATCAGGCATTTTCGAGAATTTGGCAGTAACATAAATATCCCCTGCTGCCCCGCTGATATTAGTTATTTGAACAAGGTAAACTACCCAGAACCAACTTTCCGACACAAGAAAATTTATTACTGCCAAAACGACACCCCAGAATACAACCGGAGCAAGAGCAATAAATATATAACTCTTTTTACCATAAAAGTCGTCACTGCCTGCAAAAGCATATAACCCCGTGAAACCGTACTTCACTTTTTTAGTGCCACACATTTTCATAGCAACACCGTGAACTGCCTCATGAAGAATTATATACGCAACCATAGATACCATTAGAACTATAAATCTCGCAAAATAGTTTTTCACTCCTTGTGAAAAATCAAAGAGTGTTGTTATAGGTATATAAAAATGCATAGGAACAGCCATTAACACACCGATTAAAATTGCTACAACATTTATAATTATTGCTATTTTCTTGTCTTTTTGAAGATTAACAGAAAAAATCTCTTTATAGCCTATTGGTAGTTGTTGTACTGCTTTCATACTTTTTTCACTCCACATCTTAATTGTAATTATATTTTACCATAAACACGATTAAATGCAATAAAAAAAAGGACTCAAACGAGTCCTTAATTTTAAAGCACATAAATTGTAACGCCTCTGTCACCCCAAAGAATACATTGGTCTTCGGTATTCATATAAAGGTCACATGTGAAATATCCGTTTTTCACAAATCCGCCCGTATCTGCTGCAATAGCATAACCATATACAACACCATCATTTGATACAATCCACATTTCTGTACCATAAGGGATTTGCTTTGGATTTACTGCAATATAACCCGGCTTTACTGCTTTACCTGTTGATGTTGTACCACCAGGAATGCAATATGCAGCAGCTCTGCCTGAAATTGTATATTTATACTCTGTTGGAACATTATTTTCGCCAATTGTATATTTTGAAGGAAGTGAAAGCTCTGAAATTGGCTTTCCGTTTCTTTCAATCTTATTGTTGCCAAGGCTTGATGTACTTACAAAAGTACCAACTGTTGTAATCTGATTTACAGGCTCTTTTGTAACTGTTTCTTTAACCACAGTTGAAGATGCCACCTGACCATTTACAACCTTATCCTTATATACAACTGTTTTTGTTCCTTCAACACCCTTTTGAGTAACCTTTGATGTACCCAATGCATATAATGCAGACTTGTTTGCCACTGTTTCATAGGCAACTGTTTCCTCAGCCTCACGGGATACATATTCTACTCTAAGAACATCAATAACCATATCCTTGCTGATTGGTGTGCTTAATGAAGGTTCTACCTCATCATCTGCATCAAGAGTAATATTCTGCTCTGCTAATAAATCACCAACAGTCTGTGCAATCGTTTTAACAGTTACTTCTTCTCCGTCAACATTAATTGTAATTTTCTTTGCTTCATAAACTACTATTTCTAAATTGTTTGTCACAACAGCATTTAAGTTGACATTTGATAAAGCACCGCTAACGAGTGTTACGCCTTCACTGGCGATAAGTTCTGCAACTGTTCCTGCGAATAAGGTGTTGTATGATTCGCCGTTAGGATAGAGTAATGTAACATTACTTTCACGGCAAACGATAATTCTGCTGTCTCTTCCCGGATTGAAATACTCAAGTAAGAGCTTATCCTTCTCTGACAACTGAATTCCTACTTCGGCAACTACTTTCTCTGCTTCAATTTCTGAAGTTTCGACTCTTGTCACCTGTGAGCCATCATAGATATCAACTATGTATGTCTCACTTGCGGCAGCAAATACTGAACCGGCACAAACAGCAGTAATAATAACTGCTACAAGTAACGCAACTCGTAATATTACACGACGAGTTGTATTTGCACGCCTATTATTTTCTTTTTTCATCATTCTGCTCCTTTAATAAGTCGTGTTAACCTTGTTTTATCATTCAAGGGCTTGTCATATTTTTAAACTTAGAAAAGTAAAAACACGCTTTGCTTAAACCACGACCGTTATTATCGCTTTGTGACCTTGCCAATTATATTCATCTGTCAAAAAAAAGTCAAATTTTTTAAAAATCATTTTTTGTGTATATTTAACAAAAACAAAAGTCAATTTTTGACTTAATATCCAAAACCGCCTTGTAAAACCACAATATATTGTGTTTTTTTTAAATTTTTCTTTAGGTTTTTTGTGAGATTTTTAAAAAAACATTAAATTATTACAAAACGGTTACAAAAATTCACCTGTTTTTGATATTTTCACTACATATTTTATGAACAAAACAGCAAAATATTCCTGCTGTTTTGTATACTTATTATATATAGGGATTTTTGTTGCATTTTTACATAAAAAAAGACGGAGAACTGACTCCGTCATTGAGTAAATATACAATTTATATAAAAACAATCTGTACAAGTACCATATACAGCATTGTACCAACACCTATACTTAACAGATTATTTCTTTTCCAGACATGCAAAATTGCGACAATCACACCTGCAATAAGCTCCGGCAACCCAAAAGGCTTGCTAAGGATATTTACCGATTTGAAACAATACACCACAAGCATACCGATAACTGCAGGTGGCAATACCTTTCCAAGATATTCAACAGCCTTTGGCACTTCCTTTCCTTCCGGAAAAAGAATAAAAGGAATTGCACGAGTGGCAAGAGTAGTCAACGCAACCAGCAAAATTATTACCAGTGAACGCCAAAATGAAACCGGAAGATTAGTCATTGTTCTCTATCCCCCTTGGTTTCGTGTTCTTTTCTTCAATACGATGGTTTGATAGAAGAATAATCATAATCACAATCATAGATGGCAATATAAAACTGTCCTTACCAAATATCAGCAGACATATAAGACTTGATATAACACCTGCAACTGCAGGAAAACGATTTTTCTTTTCCATCCATTGTTCAACAAAAATCACAATGAACAGTGCAGTCATAGCAAAATCAATCCCCTTTGAGTTAAAAGGAATAAGTGTCCCTGCCAATCCACCTATCATTGAGCCGATAATCCAATAAAACTGATTTAAAGTTGAAAGGGCAAACAAAAATTTATCTTCATCAATACCAGGAGGAGTTTTTGTTAAAAAATAAAGGGAATATGTTTCATCCGTAAGAGAAAAAACCATATATGGCTTCTTTTTACCTGAGGATTTGAATTTTGCCAACAGGGAAAGTCCGTAGAAAATATGTCTGACATTTACCATAAATGTCAGAAACACAACCTGCAAAAGACTTACTGACGGGTCAAAAAAGTTAACTGCAAGGTACTGACCTGACCCTGCATAAACAAGCAAGCTCATAACACCTGCCCAAAGAAAATTATAACCCTTATCAGCAAACATGACACCAAAGGCTATACCTATAAAAAGATAACCTGTCATTACCGGAATTGTGTGAGGAAAAGCCGCCTTATAAGCAGCTTTGTATGTGTTTTTCGTTTTCAAGAATAATCACCGTATTCGATTTTACTACTTTAAATAAATAAAGTCAAGGGTGGATTATATTTTTAAAATTTGTCAAACAGAATATATTAAACTGTTTATCGGAGCGGAGTCTTGAAGCAATACCAAATCCTATACCAAAATCGCTTTGATAAACTATAACTTATTAAACAACTCCGTATATGTCACAGGAAGTACGTTGTCTTTCCCGCGTTCTTTATCCTGATTTTTTGCAAATTCCTATTGACAAATAATAAAATATAGTATATACTATCAAGGCTGACAAAAAAGCTCATACTTCGGGGTGTAGCGCAGATGGTAGCGCGCTTGCTTTGGGAGCAAGATGCCGCAGGTTCGACTCCTGTCACTCCGACCAAGGGATTTCCAATAGGAAGTCCCTTTTCTTTTTTAGTTTAACGGCATCTTTGCGAATCAAAGCAACCTTTGGGGAGCAAGTGACGAAGCCGAGCACTGCCGGTGGCAGATGTAGCGAGGCGAAGGAGGATAAAAATACAGAGCATTACGAAGTGCTCCAAACGAGTAATGCGACAATATTTTTATCGTTAGCCGCAGGTCTGAGCGTTAAGAAAACAATCCAGTGGATTGTTTTTAGCGAAGTGAGCAATGGGGATCCCCCATTCGCATTGTGAGTCTAGTATTCGACTCCTGTCACTCCGAACACTTGAGTATCAAGTAATTGATACAAAAAGAAGTTCCATTTTATTGGGACTTCTTTAACTTCAAGTGCAACAACCTGAAAACTGTTGCTTTTTTCTTTGCGAGTGGTATAATCTTTTTGTGTTCAATTACTTTTATGAAAGAAGTGGTAATATGGTAAAAAACTATGATGCAGTTGTTATCGGTGCAGGTAACGGCGGACTTGTAGCATCAGCACGTCTTGCCAAAGAGGGAAAAAGGACATTACTTATTGAACGTCACAATTTACCCGGTGGATTTGCTACAAGTTTTGTAAGAGGTAGGTTTGAATTTGAAGCATCACTTCATGAGCTTTGTGGCATCGGCTCAATCACAGGGAAATCACCATTATTGAAGATTTTTCAAGAGGTCGGTGCAGCAGATAAAATAGAATGGGTTGCTCTTGATGAAGCATACAGATTGCTCACATTGGATGAAAATGAAAAGTGTGACTATTTAATGCCTTTGGGTAAGGATGCATTTATAAACAAGCTTGAGGAATACGACCCGGGGTCTTCAACTGTGGTTACAAAGATTTTTGACCTTATTGAAAGCATTGAAAAAACTCTGGATTTCGTAAGTAACATTGAAGATTTCAAGCCTTCAATGATTAAAGAAATATTTTCTGAACATACAGATTTTCTTAAAGTAGCAAACTATTCTGTTGACGAAGTGCTAAAATCATTCGGTGCAAGTCAGAAAACAAGGGATATACTTAACGGATATTGGTGCTATCTCGGTCAACCTACTGACGAGCTTAATGTTATTCACTATTTCACAATGCTTCATTCATATATTATTGATGGTGCTGTTATTCCTAAAGGCAGAAGCCATCAGATAAGCACTGCTTTGCTTGAGGCATTTACCGAAAATGGTGGTGAGGCTTGGTTTAACACAAGTGTTAAGAAAATAAATGTTGAAAACGGCATAGCAACAGGTGTTGTGCTTGATGATGGTACTCAAATAAACGCTAAAGCGGTTATTTGTAACGCTTCACCATATAACGCATTTACAAAACTTATTGACGAAAATGCTATTCCTGAGAAGCTTAAAAAGGAAGTAAATGCTAAAACCTTGAGTGCAAAAGGATTTGCAGTATTTTTAGGACTTAACCGTTCTGCAGATGAATTAGGACTTAACAACCACACTTATTTCATTTATCCGACTAACGATAACAGAAAGTGCTATGAACTCAGCAAGAGCCTTGAAACAAATGATGTTCAGGCAACAGTTTGTCTTAACAAGGCATTTGACGATTGTTCCCCTGAGGGTACAAGCATTCTTTACATGACTTCTATTTTTGCAGGTGACGAATGGAGCAAGGTTTCTGTTAAGGATTACCATAAAACAAAACAAGCCTTTGCAGAAAAAATGATAGATAATTTCGAAAAAGCAACAGGTGTTAAAATTAAGGATTATATAGAGGAAATTGAAATTGCAACACCAATGACCTATGCTCGTTATACCGATGCTCCTGCAGGCACCATCTATGGTTATGAAGCAAGTAAAGAAGACGGTATTGTTAAAAGAATTGTTTTTGATTTGATAGATAAAGGCATACCGGGACTTTACTTTGCAGGTGGCTATACCACAAGACATATGGGTTATTCTCCAAGCTATACAACCGGTGATATGGCAGCAAAGGCTGCTATACTCGCTATGGAAAAGGAGGCAAAATAAATGAGCAAGAAAAAGTTTTCTGTAAACGGCACTTTTAAAGATGCTGTGAATACTATAAAGTTTTTAGTAGAGAGAAAACAGTTTATTGATAGTGCCCCGGCAGTTTTACCAACTCGTACTGATAATTTTGGTGTAAATAAAGTTGCAAAAAGCCTTCATCCTAAAGAGCAAAAGCTTGTAATCAGCAGAATTGAAGAACATTCAAACATTGCAAAAAGCTATTATTTTAAAAGCGAAACAGAACTTGCATATTTCAAAGCAGGTCAATATCTTACCTTTAAGCTTGAAATAGGTAATTCAGTTGTTACTCGTTCATATTCAATAGCCTCCTCCCCTGCCAGCGCGTTAAGCGGTGAATATCAGATTACAGTTAAGCGTATTGCTGACGGCTTCGTTTCTGATTATATTCTTGACAACTGGAATGTGGGAGATGAAGTTATCGCTTATTCCCCTGAGGGTAATATGACATATTGTTCTTTAAGAGATGCTGAAAATATCATAGCTATTGCAGGCGGTAGCGGTATCACACCATTCCTTTCACTTGCAAGAGCAATTGACCAAGGAGATGAGGATTGCACCCTTACTTTGCTTTATGGTTGCAGAACATCTGACGAAATCCTTTTCAAGTCAGAGCTTGACTCACTTTCTGAGAAAAATGAGAAAATCAATGTGGTTTATGTTCTTAGCCATAGCGACGAAGAAGGCTATGAAAAAGGCTTTGTAGGTGCAGATATTATAAAGAAATATGCTCCAAACGAAAATTACAGCATTTTCGTTTGTGGTCCCGGTGGTATGTATAAATTCCTCGAAACAGAGCTTCCAAAACTCCAGATAGAAAGAAAATATATTCGTTTTGAGGTTTTCTCTTCCGGTAAAAAAGTTGATGAAGAGCCAAAAGAATACAACATCACAGTTATTAACCGCGGAAATGAATCGGTTATTAAAGCAAGCAGTAATGAAACTGTGCTTTGCGCCTTTGAACGAGCAGGCATAGAAGTCCCTGCAAGATGTCATACCGGCGAGTGTGGTTTTTGCAGAAGCAAGCTTATAAAAGGTAAGGTTTATATTCCTGAGGGCGAAGATAAGCGTCGTGTAGCAGATATGCAGTTTAATTTCATACATCCTTGCTGTTGCTACCCAGAAAGTGACCTTGTTATAAGAATCAATTAGTGGATTAAATCCATATTTCGACTCCTGTCACGACGACCACCTAAGTACAACTTAGGTAATACAACCGAAATCCCTTGAAATATAGGGGTTTCGGTCTTTTTTATACCTAAAAGCACTCTGAAAATGAGTGCTTTTTGCATTTTTAGAAGCATCGGTGTAATTGTAATCGTTTTACGGAGTGTATAATAGTTTAACGGAGTGTAAATAAAAGGTGTACGGAGTACAGGTAAAAGTGTACGGGGTACGGGTAAAGGTGTACGGAGTACGAGTAAAAGTGTACGGAGTATAAAAATCACCACCCATGACAACCTGCAACAACACTAAAAACTATTGCACTTCTCTTGGTATGGGTGGTATAATTGGTTCGATAAATAAGAATTTATAGGTGAGATAATGATTATTTTAATTACGGGAGCATCGCATACAGGCAAAACGGCGCTTGCTCAAAAATTGCTTGAA
>JAZSBY010000113.1:0-20767 GCA_045602655.1 Candidatus Fimenecus sp.
AAACTTATCAATAACCTGTTTTTTGAATTCTTCTTTAAGCGGGAAAATATAAAAAGGCATACCAAGCTTGTCGGCAACTGCTTTTGCATCACTGCAATCCCCTTCGGAATAGAGTTGCATTGTAGCACCGACACAGGTATAGCCTTCATTTTTCATAAGTAAAGCAGCGACGGAGCTATCAACTCCGCCACTCATAGCAATAACTGCTTTTTTCATATTTTCACCCAAGTTCAAGCATTTTATCAATGCATTTTTTGGCTTTTTTAATTGTTTCTACATCCAATGTAATTTCTTCGCCACCCTTACCCTGAATTGTGTTATAAAGGTCAACAAGAGTTGTGGCTTTCATATCGGGACAAATAAGCTTTGGTGAAAGTGCAAAGAAATTCTTATCGGGACATTCATACTGCAAAGACTCTGCGATACTGATTTCAGTACCGATAATAAAATTTTTATATTCACTCTCTTTAGCGAATTTCATAATACCTGTTGTTGAGCCAACATAATCTGCCTCTGCCACAACCTCAGGTTTACATTCAGGATGAACAAGCAAAAGTGATTCGGGATAATACTCTCTTGCTTTTTTTACATCATCTGCAGTAATCTGACCGTGAATTGGGCAACCGCCATTCACAAACTTAAATGTTTTTTCAGGAACTTGCTTTGCTACAAAATCGCCGAGATTACAGTCGGGGATAAAGAGAATTTTATCGTTATCTATTTTCTTTACTATTTGTACTGCCGATGCAGAAGTTACACACACATCACATACGGTTTTAAGTGCTGCAGTTGTGTTTATATAGGCAACCACGGTATAGTCGGGATACTCTTTTTTGATTTCATTGATATAAGGGACACTCATCTGCTCTGCCATTGGGCAACCTGCAACAGGACTTGTGATATATACTGTTTTTTCAGGCGAGAGAATTTTTACGGTTTCTGCCATAAAACGAACTCCGCACATAATTACAGTTTTAGCATCAGTTTTTGAAGCCTCTACACTTAACTGAAAACTGTCTCCTGTGAAGTCGGCAACCTCAATAATCTCACGAGCAACATAACTGTGAGCGAGAATACAGATATCTTTTTCTTTTTTGAGTTGCAGAATTTTTTCCTGCATTTCTTTTACGGTCATTTTAAACGCTCCTTTTAATGCGTTGATAAATGAAACAACGGGCAGGCACAGAAACCTGCCCCTACATTTTAATGATGATGGTCTTCGAATTCAAATTCCTTTGGGTCGTAGTCAATACCGTTCTTGTCGTAATAGTCCTTTACCGCTGCTTTGATTGCCTGTTCTGCAAGAACTGAACAGTGAATTTTAACTGCAGGAAGTCCGTCAAGAGCTTCAACAACTGCTTTATTTGTAAGTTTGAGTGCTTCACTCAAAGGCTGACCCTTAATCATATCAGTTGCAATTGAACTTGTTGCGATTGCAGATGCACAACCATAAGTATTGAATTTAACATCCGTGATGATACCGTCGTTAATTTTGAGATACATTTTCATAATATCTCCACATTTTGCATTACCAACCTCACCGATACCATCGGCATCTTCCAACTTACCAACATTATGTGGATTCACAAAATGTTCCATTACTTTTTCTGAATATTCCATTAGTTGTTACCTTCTTTCATTATTTTTTCCCACAATGGTGACATATCACGAAGTCTGTTAATAATTGGTGGTAACTGTTCGATGATATATTCCATTTCTTCAGGTGTATTATCTTCACAAAGGCTCAAACGAAGTGAACCGTGTGCAATTTCGTGTGGTAAGCCGATTGAGAGAAGAACATGGCTTGGGTCAAGTGAGCCTGATGTACAAGCTGAACCTGATGAAGCACTAATTCCCATTAAATCGAGATACAGAAGAAGTGATTCACCCTCAACACCTTCAAAGCAAGCACTTACATTACCGGGTAATCTATGCTCACGGTCACCGTTTATTCGGCTACGCTCAATTTTGAGAATTCCCTCAATGAGTTGTTCTCTCATCTCGACGAGTTTCTTTGTATTTTCTTCCATATTGTCACAGGCATCTTTAAGTGCTGCCGCCATACCTACGATAGAAGGAACATTTTCTGTACCAGCACGGCGATTTTTCTCCTGTGCACCACCCTCAATAAGGTTAGGAAGTCTTATACCCTTTTTGCAGTAAAGACCACCAACGCCCTTTGGTCCGTGGAATTTATGACCTGAGAAAGACATCATATCAATATTGTCTGCCACAACATCAACAGGGATATGACCCACTGCCTGAACAGCATCTGTATGGAATAAAACACCTTTTTCTCGACAAACTGCACCGATTTCACGAATTGGCTGGACTGTGCCGATTTCGTTGTTTGCGAACATAATTGTCACAAGTGCAGTATCTTCTTTGATTGCATTCTTTACATCTTCGACTCTGACAAGACCGTTTTCATAAACATCAAGCAAAGTGATTTCAAAGCCCTCTTTTTCGAGAACATTCAAAGTATGGAGAACTGCATGGTGTTCAAACTTTGAACTGATGATATGCTTCTTACCTTTTTTAGCCATTAAGTGAGCTGCACCCTTGATTGCCCAGTTATCGCTTTCACTACCACCTGATGAAAAATAAACATCATTGGGGTCAGCATTGATACACCCAGCAATCAAATTACGAGCATCTCTTACTGCGTGGAAAGCATCTTGTCCAACTGAGTGCAAACTTGATGGATTTCCATATATCTCCTCAAAGCACGGCATCATTGCGTTAAGTGCCGTTTTTGATATTCTTGTTGTTGCAGCGTTATCTGCATAAACTTTCATATATACATCTCTTTTCATAAGAAAATTATAATTCATAGTGAATTACTGTGAATTCATTTATATGATACTACATACTGTAATATTTTGTCAATTATAACAATGTACAAATAGCACTAATCAGTGAAGAATTTTTCGGCAATTCTTACAGTTGTCATGGCATCTTTACCATAATAATCTGCACCTATCATTTCTGAATATTCAGGTGTTAAAACTGCACCACCTACAATCACAACTGTTTCCTTGCACTTTTCACGGATTAACTTGATTGTTTTTTCCATTGACGGCACTGTTGTTGTCATAAGAGCAGAAAGTCCGACAAATTTAACATTCTCCGAAAGTACTGTTTCCACAATTGTTTCAGGTTTAACATCCTTGCCAAGGTCGATAACATCAAAGCTATAATTTTCAAGAAGGACTTTTACAATGTTTTTACCGATGTCGTGAATATCACCCTCTACTGTTGCTATTATTATCTTACCCTTTTTCTCGCCTTGTAAGCCATTTTTCTCCATCTCTTTTTTGAGAACATCAAAACTTACACCCGCTGTTTCGGCACTCATTAAAAGTCCCGGAAGAAAGACCTTATTGTTTTCAAATTCCTCACCCACCTCGTCAAGGGCAGGAATAATGATTTTATCAATAATCTCAAGTGGTGATTTTGTAAGGAGTTCTTTTTCAGTTTCTTGTTTTGCTTTTTCTTTAAGACCTTTTATAATGGCAGTTTTGAGGTCAACAACATCGGCTTTGACTTCCGACTTAACATCCGTTGCATTTGAGATATAGTCCTCAAAGTTTTCATCAAGACCATTTAGGGCATTGTAGGAATAATAAGTGTTCATCATCATTTCGCTTTTGGGGTTTATGATGCCTGAACTAAGACCTTTTTGCAAAGCAAGTGAAAAGAAGGTTGAGTTAATAAGCTCACGATTAGGAAGTCCGAAAGACACATTAGAAACACCCAAAATCGTCTTGACACCCAATTCGTTTGTAAGTTTTTCAACACATTGGAGTGTGATTTTTGCACTATCCTTGTTTGTACTGATTGTCATACAAAGGGGGTCAAAAACAAGGTCTTTCTTCTCTATTCCAAATTCTTTTGCCCTATTTATAATCTTTTCTGCGATGGCAATTCTGCCACCTACTGTTTCAGGAATTCCGTTTTCATCAAGAGTAAGGCACACCACAACACCACCATATTTTTTTACAAGCGGGAAGACTGAATTCATTGACTCCTCTTTACCATTAACGGAGTTCACCATAGCCTTACCATTATAAAAACGGAGTGCTTTTTCCATTACATTAGGGTCGGATGTATCAATCTGCAATGGAGTATTGAGAATACTTTGTAACCCCGTAACGGCATTTGTCATCATTTCACATTCATCAATTTCGGGAAGCCCCACATTCACATCAAGGATATCTGCACCTAAATCGACCTGACTTACACCCTCATGGAAGATATATTCCATATCATTATTACGGAGTGCCTCTTTTAGGAATTTTTTGCCTGTTGGATTTATTCTTTCACCAACGATAATTGGCTTATCACGGAAAAAAACTGACTTTGAGTAAGATGAAACTGCTGTATAGTTTTTCTTTGATATTTCCTTGATTTCTCCACCCTTGCAGAGGTCAATCATAGCCTTTATGTGCATTGGATTTGTGCCACAGCAACCGCCCAAGGCACATGCACCATTCTCTAAAATTCTAAGTTGCTTTTCTGCAAATTCGTGAGGTGTTACATTATAAACTGTTTCACCATTTACAGATAAGGGAAGACCTGCATTGGGTTGAATGAAGATTGGTGTGCTTGAGTATTCTGTCATTTCCTTTAACAAATCAAGCATCTGGTCGGGACCAAGTCCACAGTTAAGACCTATTCCGTCAACTCCAAGACCTTCAAGTGTTACAATGGCAGTTTTTACATCTGCCCCTGTTAAAAGTGTACCTTTTTTGTCAAAAATCATTGAAACGAATATTGGAAGAACGGTATTTTCCTTAGCCGCCAAAACCGCTGCTTTAATCTCGTACAAATCGCCCATTGTTTCAATAAGTACAAGGTCAGCACCTGCTTTTTCACCCGCTATAACTTGCTCTTTAAAAAGGTTATAGGCATCTTCAAAGGGTAAATCCCCGCAAGGCTGTAACAGTTTTCCCAGAGGTCCAACATCAAGGGCTGCATAGGCCTTTCTTCCACTTTCACCAATGGCATCTTTAACGACATTCACAGCTTTTGTGATAATTTCTTCCACATTCTGAAATTTAAGCGAATTTGCACCGAAAGTGTTAGTTGTGATTATGTCGCAACCTGCATCCAAGTATGATTTATGAACTTTTCTCACTATTTCGGGTGAATGGATGTTGAGTAGTTCCGGCAGCTCACCTTTTTTGAGTCCGTTTTTCTGAAGTTCCGTCCCCATTCCACCGTCAAAGAAAAGTAATTCTTTACCGAATCTGTTTAACAACATCCGCAATTCCCCTTTTCTTTTTGTTTATCTACCAAGTATTGGAGAGTTATAGAGTCAACAACCTCGTTAACTGCATTGAGGACACATTGCCATATTTCAAGAGTTACACAGTCCATACAATTCTCACAGGTGTTTTCGTCAGTTGCAAGACAAGCAACGGGAGCAAGGCTGCCCTCTGTTACACGAAGAATTTCACCTACTGTATATTCAATTGGCTCTCGAGTAAGTCGATAACCACCCTGAGCACCACGGATACTCTCGACAAGGTTTTCTTTTGCTAAAAGTTTAATAATCTGTTCAAGGTACTTTTCGCTGATACCTTGTCTTTGGGACACAGTTTTTATTGAAATATATCCGTCATCCTTATGAATTGCCAAGTCAGTCATAAGACGGAGTGCATATCTGCCTTTTGTTGAGATTTTCATTGTATCTACACCCTTTTAGAGTATTGTTTTTGTTACATATATAATATAATACAAAATCAGTAGGAATTCAAGAGTTAATTCATATAATTTTAGTGGGAATTAAAAATGTCTTCAAAATAGATTATAACAGAAAAAATGCCCACCAGAATTGGTGAGCATTGGTAATCAATAAAACAATTATCTCTTTGAGAACTGAGGTGCACGACGAGCGCCTTTGAGACCGTATTTCTTTCTTTCCTTCATTCTTGGGTCTCTTGTTAAGAAACCTGCTTTTTTAAGCTCTGGACGAAGATTTTCGTCATACTGAAGAAGAGCACGTGAAAGACCATGACGGATAGCACCAGCCTGACCTGTTACACCGCCACCGCCAACGCGGCAAACGATATCAAACTTGTCCATTGTGCCTGTAAGAGCGAGAGGGTGACGAACGATGAGCTTGGGTGTTTCAAGACCGAAATAATCGTCAATATCTCTGTCGTTAACTGTGATTTTGCCTGTACCTGCATAAACACGTACACGAGCTACTGATTTCTTTCTTCTACCTGTACCGTAGAAATAAGGATTTGTTTCGTACATTTAATTTGCCTCCCTTTCTTAGAATTCTCTTGTTTCAGGTTTCTGAGCAGCATGCTTGTGCTCTGCACCGCGGTATACACGAAGACGAGTAAGAGCCTCACGGCCGATTACTGTGTCAGGAATCATACCCTTAACAGCCTTTGTTACTGCGAACTCCGGCTTTGTTTTCATAAGAGTCTTATACTTAACTTCTTTCATGTTACCAACATAACCTGTGTGATGATAGTACATTTTCTGTTCAAGCTTGTTACCTGTAAGAACAACCTTTTCTGCGTTGATGATGATTACGTGGTCACCACAATCAGCATGAGGAGTGAATGTTGGCTTGTGCTTACCTCTGAGAAGAACAGCAGCTTCAGCAGCTACGCTACCAAGTGTTTTGCCTGCTGCGTCAAGCACATACCAGTTACGGGTAATGTCGCCCTTTTTTGGCATATAAGTTGACATAGAACTTACCTCCGAATAATTATTTTAAATTGCTCGATGATTATAACAAAGGGATTTTTATTTGTCAACACATTTTTTTATTTTTTTAATGAGATAAATATATATCTCTTGTTTTCTCGTTTTTTCTTTATTTTTCATATATTTTTCTTTTTGATTATTTTTAAAAATTATTTGTTTACTTTTACATAAAATTAAGATAAAATATTGTAAGAAACGACAATGGGGCGTCGTAAATACCGAACCACATAAAAATATAGTTAAAAGTTGAGGTGTAAAGAAAGTGCAAAAGTTGTTAAGTCTTGTCCGTGCAGCAGTTGATAAGTACAACATGATTGAAGATGGTGACAGAATTGCCGTTTGTGTTTCCGGCGGAAAAGACAGCGTTGTGATGCTTTTGTGCCTTATAAATCTTAAGATTTTTTATCCTAAGAAATTCGACCTTTGTGCAATAACTCTTGACCCGCAGTTTAACGGTGAATGTGCAGACTATTCCGAAATTGAAAAAATATGTGTGGATAACAATATACCATATACGATAAAGCGTACAGAGTTATACCATATTATATTTGAAGAAAGAAAAGAGAGTAATCCATGTAGTTTGTGTGCAAGAATGCGTCGTGGTCTTCTACACGATACAGCAAAAGAATTGAATTGCAACAGAATTGCTCTTGGACATCATATTGACGATGCTGCTGAAACATTCATTATGAATTTATTCGGTAATGGTCGTGCTGAATGTTTCTCCCCTGTTTCATACCTGTCAAGAAAAGATTTGTATATGATTAGACCAATGATTTTCGCTTATGAAACAGATATTACTCGAGTGGCAAACAAGGAAAATGTGCCTATTGTGGAAAGCCGTTGCCCTGCCGATGAAAAAACTAACCGTGAAGATACAAAATTGCTACTTGCAGACCTGGAAAAAAAGTATCCTGCTTTAAGGCAAAAGATTATCGGTGGTATGCAACGAGGTAATATAAGTGGATGGGGTTTTTAACACGCCTCGGCGTATTTCATAGCGTCAGCTATTTCATATCCCGTAAGGGATATTTCGTAAATTCTGTAAAGAATTTATTTCATTGATAAAATATTTGACTTTGTCAAATATGAAATAAACTCTTTGCGGAGTTTATGAAACCACCATTATTATCTTTGACAATACATTATATATATGATAAAATAGTTGATAAATTATTTTGATTTCTTATTGGAGATGATATAGATGAAATATGTTGTTGTTTTATACGACGGAATGGCTGACTATCCTGTTCCTCAATTTGACGGTAAAACACCAATGATGATGGCAAAAAAACCTAACTTCGATGGTCTTGCTCAAAAAGGTACAGTTGGTCTAGTAAAAACTGTTCCTGACGGAATGAAACCCGGTAGCGATGTTGCTAATATGAGCGTTATGGGCTTTGACCCATCAATTTATTATACAGGCAGAAGTCCTCTTGAGGCTGCAAGTATTGGTGTTGACCTTAAAGACACTGATGTTACTCTCCGTTGCAACATTGTTACACTTTCAGATGAAGAAAACTATGCTGACAAGACTATGGTTGACTACTGTGCAGACGACATTTCAACTGCAGAAGCAGAAAAAATTATTGAAACTGTACAGGAGCATTTTGGTAACGATATTTACAAGTTTTACAGTGGTGTAAGCTACCGTCATTGTCTTGTATGGGACAATGGTACAACTGACCTTGGTAATATGACTCCGCCGCACGATATTTCAGGCAGAGTTGTGGGCGAATATCTTTCAACAAGTGAAAATGCAACTGACCTTATCAGAATGATGAAGGAAAGTTATGATTTACTTAAAGACCATCCTGTAAATCTTGAGAGAATAAAGAATGGCAAGCGTCCTGCAAACTCAATCTGGCTTTGGGGTGAAGGTAAAAAGCCTGCACTATCACCATTTGAAGAACTTTATGGCATCAAGGGTGCTGTTATTTCAGCAGTTGACTTGCTTAAGGGTATAGGCAAATGTGCTAAGATGGAAACACCCGATGTAGAGGGTGCAACAGGTTACATAGATACAAACTTTGTCGGCAAAGCACAGGCTGCTGTTGATGCACTTAAAAATGGTTGCGACTATGCATATATTCACATTGAGGCTCCTGACGAATGTGGTCACAGACGCGAGCCTGAAAATAAAGTACGCGCAATCGAGATTATCGACGAGCAAGTATTACCAATTATCTTTGAAGGTTTGAAGGATTATGATGATTACAAAATCATGATTCTTCCTGACCACCCAACACCTATTGTTACTGCAACTCACGCACCCGACCCTGTTCCGTTTATGATTTATCATAAGAACAGTGAGGTAAATGGTGTGGACACAATCAACGAAGAAACTGCAAAAGCAACATGTCTTTTCGTAGAGAGCGGCGTCCAGCTTATGAAGAAATTTTTGGAGGACTGATTAAAATGGCATATAAAATAGAAACAAACTGCGTTCAGGGTGCTTACAGACCGAAAAACGGTGAGCCAAGAGTACTCCCTATCGCACAAAGTACAACATTTAAATATGACACAAGTGAAGCTATGGCTAAACTTTTTGACCTTGAACCCGGATATATGTACACTCGTCTTGCAAACCCTACAAGCGATATGGTTGCACAGAAAATCACAATGCTTGAAGGCGGTGTTGCAGGTGTTCTTACATCTTCCGGTCAGGCTGCAAACTTCTTTTCGCTCATCAACATTATGGGTGCAGGTGACCACTTTGTAAGTGCTGCAACAATTTACGGAGGTACATTCAACCTTTTCAATGTTACAATGAGAAAGTTAGGAATTGATGTTACATTCGTTGACCCAAACGCAAGTGAAGAAGAGATTCAGGCTGCATTTAAACCTAACACAAAAGCTCTTTTCGGTGAAACTATTGCAAACCCATCACTTGACATTCTCGACATTGAAAAATTTGCAAAGGTTGCACACGCAAATGGTGTTCCGCTTATTATTGACAATACATTCCCAACACCTATTAACTGTCGTCCATTTGAGTTTGGTGCAGATATTGTTACACACTCAACTACTAAATATATGGAAGGTCACGCTAATATTATTGGTGGTGCTGTTATTGACAGTGGTAATTTTGATTGGGAACAGAATGATAAATTCCCGGGTCTTACACAACCTGATGAAAGTTATCACGGTGCTGTTTATACAAAGGATTTCGGTAAAGCAGGTTATATTACAAAAATTGTTGCACAGCTTCTTCGTGACTACGGTTCAACTCCTGCTCCACAGAATTCATACTACCTTAATTTAGGTCTTGAAACACTTCATCTTCGTATGGAAAGACATTGCAGTAATGCACTTGCAGTTGCAAAGTATCTTGAAAACAATGACAAGATTTCTTGGGTTAACTACCCTGCTCTTCCGGGCAACAAATACTACGACCTTGTTCAGAAATATATGCCAAAGGGTACTTGTGGTGTTGTTTCGTTCGGTGTTAAGGGTGGCAGAGAGGCTGCAGAAAAGTTTATGAATTCACTTAAACTCGCAGCAGTTGTTACTCATGTTGCAGATGCAAGAACTTGTGTGCTTCACCCTGCATCTTCAACTCACAGACAATTAAGTGACCAAGAACTTGTTGAATGTGGTGTTTCCCCTGACCTTATCAGATTCTCAGTTGGTATCGAGAATGTTGATGACATTATCGCAGATATTGAACAAGCCTTATCACAAATATAAAAAATTAACGGCAACTCAAATGAGTTGCCGTTTCACATTTTATGTACTAAATTAAAATGTATTTGCAAAAATTGAAACATATTCAGGGAATAATGTTGAAAATTCCAGATACAGAAGTGCAATAGTTGCACCTGTGATAAATCCGCCAATAATCTCGGGAATCGTGTGTCCCTCAACTTTCTTTACTGGTTTAACTTCTTTACCCATTACTACTTCACGAACATCATTAAAAGCCTCTGTCAATTTCTCCACAGGAAGTCTTACCATAAACGCATCAAACATTGTAATGAATGCAAATACGCCTGACACCGCAAACATTGTTGAGTCAAAACCTTCAAGTGCACCTATACAAGTGCTGAGTGAAATAACAGTTGCAGTATGTGAACTTGGCATACCACCAAGTTTAAAAAGTGTTCCGATTGTGACCTTCTTTGTTACATTACCTTTTTTCTTATCAATAAAGAATTTAATCGTGTTAAGAATAACCTTAATAACCTGTGCAACAAACCACGCACTAATACAAACTAATATAATTCTCATAACTATCCCCTTTTTGAATGATTTACTTTATTTTACAATATTCTCCAATAAAATGCAATAGAATATTAAAACATATCTTAAGACAAGAATAAAGCGACTGAGAAAAACTCAATCGCTTTTGTGTTTATGGTTTTGCCGGTCTTGCAGGTTTGTAACTGCAAGTACCACAAATTCTATCACCTGCGTCCCCTGCTGCTGTTACAATATAACCATCCTTGTTAAGACCTGTTGGGATATACTGTGCTGCATAAATTTTAACATCAGGATGCTTTTCATAGAGAAGTTTTACACCGACATCTGATGCAAATATACACATAACCTTTATATTTGTACAACCCTCTTTTTTGAGATAGTCAATTGAGGCATCAACACTACCACCTGTTGCCAGTGCAGGGTCAACAATAATAACGGGACCTTTTGTTATATCAACAGGCATTTTGTAGTAATATGTTACCGGTAAGAGAGTTTTTTCATCGCGGTATAAACCGATATGGCCCACCTTTGCTGTAGGTGAAAGTCTACGAAGACCATCAACCATTCCAAGACCTGCACGAAGAATTGGTACAATTGTGAAATCTTCTGCAAGCACGGGAGAATCAAAATCAGCCAAAGGAGCCTGAATAGGTACTAATTTTGTTTTAAGGTCTTTAAGAGCTTCATAGCCCATAAGCATCGTAAGTTCATCAACAATCTCACAGAATTCCTTTGAACCTGTGTTAATGTCGCAAAGGTGAGTAACCTTATGAGCAACTAACGGATGGTCGTTAAAGCTTATTAAATTCTTCGTAAATTCTGACATACTACGCCCTCATTTCAACTTTTATTTCCATAAATAATATATCACACTTGTACAGTTTTGGCAAGTCAATAAAACAATGTTAATTGACACTAATTTTTGTGTATGTTATAATTGCAAATAATAAAAAATAAGGAGAATCACTATGGCAAAGATTATTGTAAGCGGTTGTCTTTTAGGTTGTGACTGCCGTTATAAAGGTGACAACTGTAAATGTGATGAATTATTGTCTTTAGCTGACAATCACACTCTTATTCCTGTTTGCCCTGAACAGTTAGGTGGTCTTTCAACCCCACGCGACCCTGCCGAAATTGTCGGTAATAAAGTTATCAGTAATCAGGGCAAAGATGTAACCTATGAGTACTCTAAAGGTGCCGAAATGGCTTTGTATATTGCAAGAACCAACAAGGCTGATGCAGTTGTGTTCAAAGCAAACAGTCCGTCGTGTGGCAAAGGAATAATATATGACGGCACATTTACAGGAAATAAGACTCAAGGGAATGGTGTTGCGGCTGAATTATTCTTGAATTCAGGCTATCAAGTCTTTAATGAAAATGAAATCCGGGATTTGATAAAATTTCTTGATAAGTAAGTATTGAGTTTTCATTGAAATTATTGACAAAAAAACACAATATATGGTATAATACGAGCAATAACACGGCAGAATTACAAATTCCATACATAAATATCGACAAGATAGTTGTGTGGCATTATACAAGTGCTTTCTTACCTTGTCAATATTGGCAAGGTTTTTTTATGCCTGCCGGGTGTAAATTTGAGGAGGAAAAAAATATGAAACTCATTTATGATGTCAGCGACCGTCCGGGTTTAAGCAAAACTTTGCTTTTTGCTTTCCAACAGATGATTGCAATTATGGCAGCAACATTACTCGTTCCAATGCTTATGTCAGGATTTGCTATGAGCAACGGCAACACACTTAATTTTGACCCTGCGGCAGCACTTTTTGGTGCAGGTATCGGTACACTTTTCTATATATTTGCTACAAAGCGTAAGAGCCCTGTTTTTCTCGGTTCTTCCTTCACATTCCTTGGTGCTTATGCAGCAATTATTGGTATGAACTACGGTTACTGGGGTGTTATCGTTGGTATCACTCTTGCAGGTCTTGTATATGTAGTTCTTGCAATAATTATCAAACTTGTAGGCTCAGGTTGGGTTAACAAGCTTATGCCTCCCGTAATTGCCGGTCCTATTGTTACAATTATCGGTCTTTCGCTTTCAAGCACAGCTACCGGTTGGATGTCAACAAATGGTGGTGCTGATTACAGCCTTGTAACCATCCTTGTTGGTGCAGTTACTTTCTTTGCAATTGTACTTGTATCTGTTAAGGGTTCAAAGAATCTTCGCCTTATCCCATTTATTATTGGTGTTGGTGCAGGTTACATTTTCGCTCTTATTCTCACTCTTATCGGTAATGCTGCTGATATTGCTGCTCTTCAGATTTTAAGTTTTGACTCATTCAAGGCAGCATTCGAACCATTCACAATTCAGTCAATCGTTGACTATCCTAAATTTACATTCCTTCAGGCAATGACTGATAAGGTTGATGGTATTCTTCCTATTGACGGTGCAGCTATTGGTAACATTGCTATCACATTCGTTCCAATTGCTATTGTTGAACTCGCTCAGCATATTGCTGACCACAAAAACCTTGGCAACCTTATCGGCAAAGACCTTATTAAAGAACCTGGTCTTGACAGAACACTTATCGGTGATGGTGTAGGTTCAATTATCGGTGGTTTCTTCGGTGGTGCTGCTAATACAACTTACGGTGAATCAATCGGTTGTGTTGCTATTACAGGTAATGCCTCAGTTGTTTCAATCATTACAGCAGGCTTAGGTTGTATGATTCTTTCATTCTTCACACCATTTGTTGCACTTATCAACTCTATTCCTAAGTGCGTAATGGGTGGTGCTTGTGTTGCTCTTTATGGTCTTATTGCTGTTTCAGGTCTTTCTATGCTTAAAAATGTTGACCTTGGAAAGAGTAAAAACCTCTATATTGTAAGTGCAATTCTTGTTGTTGGTATCGGCGGTCTTTCACTTAACTTTGGTTTCAACCCAATTACAAATGGTCCACTTGTTCAGGTTACAGCTCTTGCAACAGCTCTTATCTTCGGTATTGTTACAAATGCTATTGTTAGTATCGGTAAAAACAAAGATGACGACTCTGAATAAACAGTCTAATGACAAATAAATTATCCCCGTAGTTTATTGCTACGGGGAATTTTTTGTGGTAGAATAAATAAGGTGACTTAATATGATTAAAAATGACAAAAGTAAAGGAATTATATATATTATCATTTCCGCCTTTTTCTTTGCCCTTATGGGGCTTTTTGTGAAATTGTCGGGAGATTTGCCAATAATACAAAAAAGCTTTTTTAGAAACGCTGTGGCTTGTATTTTTGCTTTTGTTATAATTACGAAAAATCAAAATTGGGAATTACCTAAAGGTAGGAATATCATATATCTTTTAATTCGAGCTGTTGCCGGGACACTTGGAATTCTTTGCAATTTTTATGCTGTCAGCAATATGAATTTGGCAGACGCATCAATGCTTAATAAGCTCTCCCCTTTCTTTGCAGTCATCTTTTCAATATTTATACTTAAAGAAAAGGCAAATTTCAAGCAGATTTTTGCAATTACCCTTGCATTTATTGGTGCATTATTTGTGATGAAACCGTCTTTTTCTTTTGATGCATTACCCGGACTTTTAGGATTTTTAGGTGGATTAGGTGCAGGACTTGCCTATGCTTGTGTAAGAAAACTCACTCAAAATGGATTTAAAGGTCCTTTGATTATATTTTACTTTTCCCTATTTTCCTGCGTTGTTACCCTGCCTTGGCTTATATTTGACTTTATTCCAATGTCACCCACACAATGGCTTTATTTAATCCTTGCAGGACTTTCGGCAAGTGGTGGTCAATATTTCATAACAACTGCATACAGCAAGGCTCCTGCAAAGGAGATTTCGATTTATGACTACTCACAAATTATATTTACAACAATTTTAAGCCTTATTGCATTTGGTGATTTGCCTGACGCGTTGAGTTTTGTTGGATATGCAATTATCATTTCAGCAGCAATATTTAACGCGTGGAATTCATTAAGAAAAAGCAAAACCTGATGATTTAATTCATCAGGTTTTTTATTTAATACGATTCTATCTTTAATAATCATCAATCCAACTTAATCATATCGCCGTATTTATATTCATATTCTTCCGGGTGGAACGGCCAGAAACCACCTGCGTGGAAGAATGTGTATTCGCCAAAGTAAACTTTACCCTGAATTTCATACAAGTCAAGTCTTACAAATTTAAAGCCCTTTGTTAATTTTTCGGCAAGGTCTTTCATCTCTTCAAAGCATTCGGGCTTTGCAATAGGTTTGTCTGAATGTGGATGAATGTTTTCAATATCAAGGTGATTGAAATCCATATCATAAAAGTCGAAACGGCAGTCGTCACTACGGTCAGTTGCAACGAATAACATTTCAGGTTTACCATCAAAACAGAAAAATTTATAGTCATTGATGTCTGTTTCACCATCAGGAATCATATATTTTTCTGCAATAATCTTTGGTTTTACATCTTTATATGGATATTCGCGACCCATATTGTATGGATTTATGCGAAGTCTGCCTTCATAGAATTTTTCTAATTCCTTGTGGTCCATTTTGCTCTTATCTTTAATAACGTTAACACTTGCAGAGTCATGGTTACATTTAAGAACAAATTTGTCTGGCAAACTATCGAAATCAATATCAGCATAATGGTCCCAAGCACCATAAAGTGGAAAGAACATATCTCGACCCATAATATTGTTGACATAGTCGCGAACTTTCACCTTATCAACAAGGTCGGTATACTCAGGATGAACATTATTGAGCTTTAACCAATTAAGCTTATCACAAAATGTCTTTGGATTATCAAGATTAAGTTTTTTCCCTGTTTTAATCCAATATACCATTTTCAAATACGGCTTATGTGGGATAAAATTAAGCAAATTTATTATCTTAAGACGGATTTCTCTGTCCTTAATTATCTTTTTATAATCGAACATTATAAATTCTCCTTATACCACTCAATAGCGGCAGCAATACCCTTCTGGAAACTCCAGTCAGGGTCATAACCAAGATTCTTTCTTGCCTTTGAAATGTCAGCATTTGAATGCTTGATATCACCTGCTCTGTCCGGACCGAAATTTGGTTCAATACTAACACCTAAAGCCTTTGTAAGACCATAGTAGATGTCGATAAGGTATTCTCTTCCGCCATAAGCGATATTGTAAGCTTGTCCTGCTGCCTCATGAGAAGCAAGGCAGGATTTAAGGTTAGCTTCAATAACATTATCAATGTATGTAAAGTCACGGCTCTGTTTACCATCACCGTTAATTGTAGGTGTTTCGCCATTGATTAAAAGTTTTAAGAATTTCGGGATAACTGCGGCATAAGCACCATCCGGGTCCTGACGACGACCGAATACATTGAAGTAACGCATACCATAAGTATCAAGGCCATAGTGCATTGTGTACATTTTAGCCCATTCTTCATCACACATCTTAGTAACTGCATAAGGTGAAAGAAGGTTACCTTCTCTGCCCTCTGTCTTTGGAAGATTTGGCTCGTCACCGTAAACTGATGAGCTTGATGCATAAACGAATTTCTTAACACCGCACTGACGAGCTGCTTCAAGCATATTAAGAGTGCCTTCAATATTGTTTTTACAATAGAAGATAGGCATTACAATACTTCTCGGAACACTTCCCCAAGCAGCCTGATTAAGAACATAGTCAACACCCTCACAAGCCTTCATACAAGTATCAAGGTCTTTAATGTCGCCTTTAATGAACTCGTAGTTAGGATTATCAAGGAACATATCAACATTAGCCTGTTTGCCTGTTGAAAGGTCATCAAGACCACGAACTTTATAGCCCATATTAAGTATTGCTTCACAAAGGTTGGAACCAATGAAACCTGCACAACCTGTTACTAAAAACAATGAATTCTCAGGAAATTTTAAATCTTTATATCCCATAATTAACACCTACAAATAAAACTATAATCAGAAATTATAATCTCCAGTATGAGTAGCCTGCGTCTTCGTATTCTTTTCTGTTGAGTAAGCCCTTAATATCAAGAAGAACCTTCTGTCCTTCGCCGAAGAATTTATCCATATCAGCCATTGAAAGTGAGCTGAAACTGTCATGTGCAACTGCAAGGATGACTGCATCCATATATTTGATTGTGTTCATGTCAATGAAATCAATACCGTAAAGCCATTTTGCTTCATCAGCATCTGCTTCAGGGTCAGCAATAACAGGAGTAATTCCGTACTCTTTAAGTTCATTTACGATATCAATAACTCTTGTATTTCTTGTGTCCGGGCAGTTTTCCTTGAATGTAAAGCCAAGGATAGCAACCTTTGCATTTTTAACTGCCTTATCAGCTGAAATAAGATTCTTAACTACATTTTCAGCAACATATTTACCCATATCATCGTTGATACGACGGCCTGAAAGGATAATCTGGCTGTGGTATCCCATCATTTCTGCCTTATATGTAAGATAGTATGGGTCAACACCGATGCAGTGACCACCAACAAGACCTGGGAAGAATTTAAGGAAGTTCCACTTTGTCCCCGCTGCTTCAAGAACGGATTTAGTATCGATACCCATCTTATTGAAGATGATTGAAAGTTCGTTCATAAATGCAATATTGATGTCACGCTGGCTGTTTTCGATAACCTTTGCAGCCTCAGCAACCTTGATGCAATTTGCTCGATGAACACCTGCTTCAACAACAAGCTCATAAACCTTAGCGATTTCATCAAGTGATTCTTCATCCATTCCTGAAACAACCTTAACTATTGTTTCAAGTCTGTGAACCTTATCACCTGGGTTAATTCTTTCTGGTGAATAACCCACCTTAAAATCCACACCACATTTAAGTCCTGATTCTTTTTCAAGAATTGGAATACAAACATCTTCAGTAACACCTGGGTAAACTGTTGATTCATAAACAACAATTGAGCCCTTTGTAAGGTTTCTTCCAACGATTGTTGATGCACCTTCAACAGGTGTAAGGTCCGGTGTATGGTCATCGTTAACTGGTGTTGGAACTGCAACGATGTGGAATTTTGCTTCGCGAAGTTTAGTTTCGTCAGATGTAAACTCAACTGTTGTATTAGCAATTACATCATTACCAACTTCGTTTGTTGGGTCAATACCACTCTTATAGAGTTCAATTTTCTTTGCATTAAGGTCATAACCAATAACATCTACTTTTTTAGCAAACGCTACAGCGATTGGCATACCTACATAACCAAGACCTACAAGTGAGATTTTTTCTTCTTTTGCTACGATTCTTTCGTAAAGTGACATTTTCAAAAGCTCCTTCTATTTATTAAGAATTGTATTGATTTCCTTCATATAGGCCTCAACGACAAGTTGCCTGTCGAAGCACTCTTCCATTTTCTTTCTTCCTAATGCACCCATCTTTTCTTTTTCCTCATGGGACAAAGAAAGAAATTTTTCGATTGCATCAATCAGCGATTGTGTGGATTTTGCTTCACATCCGAAGCCTGTAACGCCTTCATCAAAGGTTTCGCGACAACCGGGAACATTTGTTGCAATCACTGGTCTTGCAGATGCAGCACTCTCTAAGAGAACATTAGCCATACCCTCGTGATATGATGGCAATACGGTACAGTGCATGTCCTGTAACAAAACACGCACATCATTCACCATTCCGTGATAAACGACGATACCTTTATTTTTGATTTCTTCCATTCTTCTTTCATATTCCGGTTCGCAAAAACCACAAATATGAAATTCTGCATTTGGGTATTTAGCCTTTATTGACTTTGCAGCCTGAAGATACTCATCAATTCCCTTATCCTTCATAATACGGGCAATCATAAGGAACTTGATTGTGTCATCATTCTCAGGAAATGCCTGTGGGCAATACTTCTGCAAATTAACCCCGGAGCCGGGAATGAGTATATGTTTTTCCGCACATATATTTTTCTTTGCAAAAAACTCCTTGTTTCCTTCATTCTGAAAGAATACTTTATGTGCTTTCTTAAGTCCTATCCTATAAAGAGAACATACAAGTTTTTGTATTGCTCCTCCGTTTTCAACAGCAGTACCCAAACCTGTGATATTAGGTATATAAGGTGTTTTAGTCAATGAACAAACGATACCGCCATATATATTAGGCTTTATTGTATATGAAATCACAACATCCGGTTTTACGCTTTTAATAAGCTTAATATACCTTGCTATTAGAACACATTCGTCAATCGGATTCTTACCATGACGTGAAAGCTTGATTTCCTTATATTCACATCCTTCTCTAATCAAGTCATCAATTCGTTTCCCATACGGTGATGAAATGATTACACGATGTCCTTCAGCCAAAATACGCTGAATAATCTCGAGTCGAAAATTATATATTCCCACATCGTGGTTTACCAAGAATAAAATCTTACTCATTTCTCATTACCCCTCGTCTAATTTGCCCTATTATATGCTATAAAAGCACATAATCATACATATAAAATTTTATCACAAATTATTATTTAAGTCAAGGGATACAGACTCAGATCGTTGATAATTTCAAAACCATCCCAGAGCATATGTTTACAATCAAAACCTCCAGTAGAACAGTTTTTTCACACATAAATACTCTGCAATAGTAAAATAAAGGTAGACACATGGAAAACCACCATGTATCTACCTTTTTCTTATGCTAAAATATAATGTGGAAGTATGAAAATGAAAAAAGGACAAAAGAAACGAGTATGGACAAAAGAACAAAAGTTGGAAATCATAGGTAAACACTTAAATGAACATATTTCTGTGAGAACCCTCGAAAAAGAATATAATGCAGACAGAAGTATGATTTGTCATTGGTTAAGAGATTATGGCAAATATGGAGAATCTGCATTTGATTCAAAAATGCACAGAAAAGGAAATCCTTTCGCAGCATTACATACAAGTAAAACATTAACTGAAACAGAACGATTAAGGCTACAGCTAGCAAAATTAGAAATAGAAAATGAACGGTTAAAAAAAAGATACCGAGTGAAACGAGTTGGCGCAAACAAGGAGTTCGTTACTACAAAAGATGTGAATACGAAGTAATATATTCCTTGAGAGATAAATATAGCATTAAATTTTTATGTGAAATAATGTCGGTTAATCGTTCAGGATATTACAAATGGTTAGCACGGAAAGGAAAACCTAATAGATATGAGCAAGATAGAATAGTACTTACGAAATTACTATTGGAACAACATAAAAAGCATAAGACAAAAGGCTATCACTATCTTGCAAAGTTAATTCGCAACGAAACTGGTTGGCTTTTCTCAGATAATTTAGCACATAAATGCTGTAAGTTAGCTGGTATATGTTCTAAAACCAAGCGTGGCAGAAAAACTGCAGGTAAAGAAAACATTAAATTTTCTAACATTATTAAGGGTAATTGGAATGCAACAAAACCACTAGAAATTGTTGTATCAGATATGACCTGTATTAAACATAAAGGTGTTCGATGGGAGTGGACTTATCTATTGGATGTATTTAATAATGAAATCATTGCAAGTTCTGTGACAAATAAAATAGGCAGTAGTTTACCATATTACCATTGTTTAGAACAACTTATAGAAAAAAAGAAAGAGCAGACATACCCAGTCATTCTTCACACCGACCAAGGTAGTGTCTACTCATCAGAAGGCTTTTTTCAAGCCCACAAAGATTATACTAATATCAAGCGCTCTATGTCAAGAGCTAGAACACCAACAGATAATCCAATTATCGAATCTTTAAATGGTTGGATAAAAGAAGAAATGAGAATAGACTTTAATTTGAAATATGCCGAAGATATACCCTCATTTATTGAAAACTATATTAATTATTTCAATAATGAAAGATTATCTTACAAACTTAATTACAAAACCCCTGTTCAATATAGAATTGAACAAGGGTTTGA
>JAZSBY010000114.1:0-23437 GCA_045602655.1 Candidatus Fimenecus sp.
AGATTATTAAAGAAGATAAAGAAATTTAGACTTATTCTTGAGGTTGAGGAGATTTATTCTGATGTGAATAAATCGGCAGATGACCGTAAGATTGAATTCAGATTATTTGATTGTGCTGATGCCTATATTTTGTCAACAGAACTTCTCAATGAAAAAATAAATAAAGATAATAAGCCAGCTTGCACAATTTATGGTACATATCAGGTGGAAAAAGAATATAATTGTAAATTCAATGACGATAAAATCCATGTTGTATATGCAGGAACCTTTGACCCCAGAAAAGGTGGTGCACAGGCATCATTATCTGCAGTGCCATATCTTGGCGAAAAATATCATATGCATATAGTTGGCTTTGGCAGTGGGGAAGATAAAAAAAATGTGAAAGAAGATATTAGCAGATTAGCTAATAATTGCAAGTGCAAGGTAACCTATGACGGTTTATTATCAGGGGAAGAGTATATAAGATTTCTTCAAAGCTGTCATATCGGTATGAGTACGCAGAATCCAAAAGGTGATTATAATGATACATCTTTTCCATCAAAAATTCTTTCATACCTTGCAAATGGGTTGAGGGTTGTGTCTATTAAAATTCCCGTGGTAGAAAAATCTGCCATTGGAGATTTGATGTGTTTTTATAATGGAAATGATGGAAAATCAATTGCTGAAGCAATTTCTAATGTATGTATTAATAATGAATATGATAGCCGAAAGATTATTAATGAATTAGATGATAGTTTTGTTAGAGATATCAGAAAAATATTGGATGCTAGATAGCAATATTCTGTAAGGTTAAGGGTGGATAAAATGAAGAGTGTAGGACTAGTTACATATTATGGAGAGAATTATGGTGGTATGCTCCAAGCGTATGCACTTCAAAGATATGTTAAGTATTTAGGTTACGAGTGCAAAATCATTTCTAACGACTTTATGTACAAATCGACTAATTCAACTCGTTTAACCGCAAAAATAAACAATTTAAGACAATTTATTAAATCTCCTTTTAGTTATATGGATAAGAGAAAATCTATGCATGCATATAGTAATGAAAGAGCATTAGCAAGTGCTTGCTTTAGAGATTTTTTAAATAAGTATATTGATATTGACAATACAGGATATGATACCTATCAGCAATATCTGGATAATCCACCTCAATATGATGTTTATCTTTCTGGTAGCGATCAGATTTGGAATCCAAACCTGTATCATAAAAATGGATATTATTTTTTAGAATTTGCTCCTGAAAATGCTACTAGAATTGCATATGCATCAAGTGTAGGTGTTTCATCTGTTACAAAGGAACAAGCATCCTTTATGAAACCACATCTTAAAAAAATAGATGTAATTTCTACAAGAGAAACTGATGGAAGTAGAATTGTTCAAGGCATTACAGGTAAAGATGTAAGAACTGTAATTGACCCGACATTACTTCTTAACGGTGAGCAATGGTCAGAAATTGCTGCAGAGCCAGTTGTAGATAAGCCTTATATTTTTTGCTATCTTTTTGGAGAGAGAGATTACATTTCAAATATTAAAAAGCAGGTTAAGGAAATAACAGGATTGGATTTAGTATGTATCCCATATATAGCACGAGAGTTGAGCGGGGATGATATGAAGGTTTTTGAAGCAGGACCTGCTGAGTTTATAAGCCTTATAAAGAATGCAGAATTTGTATTGACTGACTCTTTCCACGCTACGGCATTTTCAATTAACCTTAAAACTCCATTTTTGTCTTTATGTCGCTTTGCAAAAAATGACGTAAGGAGTATGAATTCCCGTTTGAATACTATTCTAAGTCTGGTTGATTTAGAGGACAGACTTATAGATGAAAACGATAAAATCACAAAAGAAATGTTATTTGATATTGATTTCGAAAAAGCTCACAAGCTACTTGATGAAAGACGAAAAGAGGACGCTGAGTTCTTGAAGAATGCTATTGAATATAGCAAATAAAGGTTTTGTGAAGAAAACTATAAACCCGTAAAAGAGGAGAAAGTTATATGATTATTTGTGATAAATCATTGTGTACAGGTTGCAGTGTTTGTGCGGATATCTGCCCTAAACAGTGTATAGAAATTAAATATGATTCTAATGGCTTTCTCCAAAGTTTTGTCGATGAAAAAAATTGTATAAACTGCAAGAGATGTGTTTCAGTTTGTCCAGCTAATAATCCTAACAATAAAAATAAAATATTAAATGCATACAAAATTAGACGCAATGACCCAGAAAATGCTATGAGCAGTACATCGGGAGGTGTGGCTGCTGTGTTGTCTGAATATATTGTTGAAAATGGTGGATATGTGGTTGGATGTGAGATGGATTCTAACCTGAATGTAAAACATAGTATTGCCGATAACCCTGGAAAAATTGAGTGTTTTAAAGGTTCAAAATATGTTCAGAGTAAAACCCAAGGTGTTTATAAAGAAACAAAAACTTTATTGGAAGACGGTAAAACAGTTTTGTTTGTAGGTACACCTTGTCAGGTATCAGCACTTAATAATTTTTTGGCAAAACCTTATGATAATTTATATACTGTTGATTTGGTATGCCATGGCGTAATGTCACAAAAGATTTTGGATAGATATGTTGAATGGCTTCAGAAAAAAAATGATGATGAAATAACAAAAATTAAATTTCGTAGTAAGGATGGTGGCTATAAAAACTGTTCTTTAAATAATTGGGAGTTTATTGGTAAAGAAAAATCATATTATGCTCCATTTCAGGATGGAATTGTATTGTGGTTTACTTCTGGATTAGCATTAAGATGTAATTGTTATAGATGCAACTTTGTTAGCGTAGAGCGTTGTGCTGATATAAGTTTGGCAGATTTCAGTGGTGAGGAATTTACAGATGTTGAAAAATCATATGGTGTATCAAAAGCATTTGTAAATACTTATAAAGGTGAAGAAATTTTATGGGAAGTTTCGGATAAAGTATTTGCTGAAAAAGGCGATACTAATGTTTATATACAATCTTGTAGTAGGTTACATCAAAAGAATACAATACCTGCCGTGAGGGAAATTTTCTTTGCTGATATAAATGAACTAAGCGTTGATGAAATGATTTCTAAATATACTTTAAAGAGAATCCTACCTAGTAGGTTTATATTACATCTGAATGCTATAAAAAATAGATTTAAAAAATTAAGAGGAAAGTTTAATGAATAGTTCCAAACAGATAAAATTTGGCGCAGTCGTATCTTATTTTACAATAGCCTTTAATATGATTGCGGGTCTTATATATACACCATGGATGATTACGCAAATTGGTCAGAACAATTATGGCTTGTATACTCTCGCTACATCGCTTATCACAATGTTTGTAATGGATTTTGGTATGAGCGCTGCAACCTCAAGATTTATTTCAAAATATAATGCGGAAGGAAACCAAGATGCAGCAAATAATTTTTTAGGTGTAGTGTATAAATTATACCTTGCGGTGGATGCTTTTAACCTTGCTTTGATTGTGATTGTAAGTTTCTTTATAGAAAATATTTACACCAATTTATCGGCAACGGAGTTAGAAACTTTTAAAGTATTATATGCGATTGTAGGGCTTTTTACAATTATTTCATTTCCATTTACAAATCAAAATGGAGTTTTAACTGCATATGAAAAATTTGTAGAACTGAAAATAGCTGATTTATTTCACAAGGTGTTTATTGTACTTTCAATGGTTGTTGCACTTTATAGTGGATATGGAGTATATGCTCTTGTTATCATCAATGCGATTGCAGGAATTCTTACAATTGCTATTAAATCTATCATCATACACATTAAAACCCCTGCGCGAGCTAATTTTAAATATCGCAATAAGAATATGCTCAAGGAAGTTTTTGGCTTTTCAATGTGGACAACAATATCAAGCTTAGCGCTAAGACTTATCTTTAATATCACGCCGTCATTAATTGCTGCAGTTTCTGTAACAGGTTCAGTTGGTGTTGCTATTTTTGGTCTTGCACAGACAATAGAAGGATATATTTTTACATTTGCTAATGCTATAAACGGAATGTTCATGGCAAGAATCTCTAAATACATATATGAGAAGAAGAAAGACACCGCATTAATGGATTTGATGATAAAAGTTGGAAGACTTCAGTGTATGGTAATTGGTATACTTGTTTTTGGATTTGTTTCATTTGGCAAATCATTTATTGTTGACATATGGGGCAAACCGGATTTCGCAGGTAGTTATCTATGTGCTGTTTTCATTATTATTCCATCATATATCTTTCTTCCGCTTCAAATAGCAAATACAACAATGATTGTCGAAAATAAAGTAAAGATGTATGCTATGATACATTTAATTACAGGTATAATTAATGTAATTTTATCATTAATTTTGTCAAAGTATTGGGGTGCGTTAGGTGCTTCAATCTCTATTTTTATAGTAACTACAATTAGAACAGTAATGATGGTTACAGTACATATTAAGGTTTTACATCTTGATATGTGGCGATTCTTTAGAGAAACATTCATTAAAATTACACCATTTCTTTTGATTACAATGTGTGTAGGCTTGGGATTGGAATATTATAATCCAATGAGCGCAGGCTTTATGAGATTTGTTGTTAATGGCATAATTTTTGTCCTTGTTTTTGCAGTAACAATGTTAGTGTTTGTTATGAATAAATATGAAAAAGACCTTATTTTTGGAACTTTAAAAAAAGTTTTAAGAAAATTTAAATTAGTAAAATAAACAATTTATATAAAGGAGATACAAGTATGTTTAAAGGAAAAACATTGATGATTACTGGTGGTACAGGTTCATTTGGTAACACAGTTCTCAAAAGATTTTTAGAAACTGATATTGGTGAAATCAGAGTTTTTTCTCGTGATGAGAAAAAACAGGATGATATGCGTCATGAGTTTCAGGTAACACATCCGGAAGTAGCACACAAACTTAAGTTCTACATTGGTGATGTTCGTGACCTTGCATCTGTTAAGAATGCAATGTATGGTGTGGACTACATTTTCCATGCAGCAGCTCTTAAGCAGGTTCCTTCGTGCGAATTTTTCCCTGTCGAAGCAGTAAAAACTAATGTACTTGGTACAGATAATGTTCTTACAGCAGCAATTGAGGCAGGAGTAAAAACAGTTATTTGTCTTTCAACTGATAAGGCAGCATATCCTGTTAATGCTATGGGTACTTCAAAGGCGATGATGGAAAAGGTTGTTGTTGCTAAGTCAAGAACAGTTGCTCCGGAAAAGACAAAGATCTGCTGCACACGTTACGGTAATGTTCTCTGTTCACGAGGTTCAGTTGTGCCTCTCTGGATTGACCAGATTAAGGCTGGAAATCCAATCACAATTACAGCACCGGAAATGACTCGCTTTGTGATGAGCCTTGAAGAAGCTGTTGACCTTGTTCTCTTTGCATTTGAAAATGGTGAAAGTGGAGATATCCTTGTGCAAAAAGCTCCTGCTTGTACAATTGAAGTACTTGCAAAAGCAGTTGCAGAACTCTTTAACCCAGAAACAGAAATTCGTGTAATCGGTATCCGTCATGGTGAAAAGATGTTTGAAACACTTCTTACAAATGAAGAGTGTGCAAATGCTATTGATATGGGTGATTTTTATCGAGTTCCTGCTGACAAACGCGGACTTAATTACGATAAGTACTTTAATGATGGTGATGTTGAACGCACACAACTTTCTGAATTTGACTCAAATAATACAACTCTTATGACAGTTGAAGAGGTTAAAGAGAAATTACTTTCACTCAAGTATATTCAGGATGTACTTGCTAACTGGGAGAAATAAAAATGAAAATACTTGTTACAGGTGCTAACGGATTTGTTGGTAAGAATCTTGTTGCATCCTTAAAAAACATAAAAGATGGTAAGGATAGAACTCATCCTGCAATCAGTATTGAAGAAATTTATTCTTATGATATTGATTCTTCAACTGAACTTTTAGAAGAAGCGTGTAAAAATGCTGATTTCGTGTTCAATCTTGCCGGTGTAAACCGTCCACAGAATGCAGAAGAGTTCATGCAGGGTAATTTTGGATTTGCATCAACGCTTCTTGAAACATTGAAAAAGTATAATAATACATCTCCTGTTGTTCTTTCGTCATCAATTCAAGCGACACTTATAGGTCGTTATGATAGTGAGTATGGCAGAAGTAAAAAGGCAGGGGAGGACCTGTTCTTTGAGTATTCAAAAGAAACAGGTGCAAAAGTGCTTGTGTATCGTTTTCCTAATCTTTTCGGTAAATGGTGCAGACCAAATTACAATAGTGCGGTTGCTACATTCTGCAATAATATAGCAAAAGATTTGGAAATTACAGTTAGCGACCCCTCTGTTCAACTTGAATTATTATATATTGACGATTTAGTTGACGAAATGCTTTTAGCACTCGAGGGCAACGAGCATCATTGTGAATTTGATGGAATAGATACTGTTTTATGTGACAACGGTAAGTATTGTGCAGCACCAATCACGCACAAGGTAACTTTAGGTGAAATTGTTGAGTTGCTTGAAGCGTTTAAAAACCAACCACAAACACTTGTAATGCCTGAAATTCCTTACAATTCATTCGCTAAAAAGCTTTATTCCACATACCTTTCATATCTCCAAAAGGAAAAAGCAATTTTTGATTTGAAAATGAATTGTGATGATAGGGGTTCCTTTACAGAACTTTTAAAAACAGAAAAATGTGGTCAGTTTAGCGTGAATGTCTCAAAGCCTGGAATTACTAAAGGTCAGCATTGGCACCATACAAAATGGGAATTCTTCATTGTTGTAAGTGGTCACGGACTAATTCAAATGAGAAAAGTTGGTAGTGACGAGGTGCTGAATTACGAAGTAACAGGTGATAAAATTCAGGCAATCCATATGTTGCCGGGATATACTCATAACATTATCAATTTAAGTGAAACCGAAAACCTTGTTACAGTAATGTGGGCCAATGAGAATTTCAATCCCAATAAACCTGACACATTCTTCTTGGAGGTTTAATTATGAAACTTGATTATTCAGATATTAAATTTCAAAATAATGGCAAGTTAAAACTCTTGATTATAGTAGGCACTCGTCCTGAAATTATCCGACTTGCCGCAGTTATCAATAAGAGCCGTCAGTATTTTGATTGTATTTTAGCACATACAGGTCAGAATTATGATTATAATCTTAATGGAGTTTTCTTTAAGGACCTTGAGCTTAAGGACCCTGAGGTTTATATGGATGCAGTAGGTGATGACCTTGGCTCAACTGTTGGTAATATTATCAATTGTTCATATAAATTGATGAATCAGATTAAACCTGATGCCTTACTTATTCTTGGTGATACAAACTCCTGTCTTTCTGCAATCGCAGCAAAAAGACTTCATATTCCGATTTTCCATATGGAAGCAGGCAACCGTTGTAAGGATGAGTGTCTTCCTGAAGAAACAAACAGAAGAATTGTTGACATTATTTCCGATGTTAACCTTGCTTATTCTGAACACGCAAGAAAGTATCTTCACGAATGTGGTCTTCCAAAGGAAAGAGTATATGTAACAGGCTCTCCTATGGCAGAAGTGCTTCATAATAACCTTGATAAGATTGAAGCAAGTGACATTCACTCAAAGTTAGGCTTAGAAAAGGGGAAATATATCCTTCTTTCAGCACACAGAGAAGAGAATATCGACACAGAAAAGAATTTCTTGTCACTTTTCAATGCTATCAACAAAACCGCTGAAAAGTACGATATGCCAATTCTCTATTCTTGCCACCCAAGAAGTAAAAAGAGACTCGCAGAGAGTGGATTTAAACTTGATGAACGTGTTATTCAGCACGAGCCACTTGGTTTCCACGATTATAACTGTCTGCAGATGAATGCCTTTGCAGTTGTTTCAGATAGTGGTACACTTCCCGAAGAAAGTTCATTCTTCACTTCAGTTGGTAAGCCATTCCCTGCAGTTTGTATCCGTACTTCAACAGAAAGACCGGAAGCACTTGATAAGGCTTGCTTTGTACTTGCAGGTATTGATGAAAAATCACTCCTTCAAGCAATCGACACTGCTGTACAACTTAATCTTGATGGCGAAAATGGTATTCCAGTACCTGATTATGTGGATGAAAATGTTTCAACAAAGGTTGTAAAACTTATCCAGTCATATACGGGTGTAGTCGATAAAATGGTTTGGCGTAAATATTAAAAATAAAACTCCTTGGATTTTTATTATCCAAGGAGTTTCTTTTCTTTTAAAAACCTGATTTTTCAAAAATATCACGCATAATAGCAACACTTTCTGTGTTAGTATTTATAAGGTTTTTTCGCTTATTTATCATTCCCTCATTTTTAGTGAAAAGCAGTCTGAAAATTCTTTTTAACCAGAAAAATGGTAGGAGAAAGGGAAGTCTTTTCAATTCGGGATATCTTGCAACCATATGTGTGTATTTAGGGAATAATGTCGTTATAATTCTTGATAACTTAGATTGCTTGGAGGAAGCGACCTTTGCAACAGCAGACACATCCTTTACAGGCGCTCCAAATACAATATAGTTCTCCATTGTTGTAAGGTCGTCATTGTATTTGCCATCAGCAAACATACAATTATAAAGTTGTCTTACTTTTTCTGCAAATTTATCGATTCCGATTGCCTTGAATCGCTTGTTGATATAATCAAAATCAAGCACGTCGCCTAGTTTTCTTTCCATAAGGAATAAGTCCATTGTTGGTCTGAAGCAAGAGCCACCATCCAGATAATGTTCTGCTAAATGTGCAAGGGTATATACATATAAATCATTGTCAGACATTTTATATTCGTATTCTGTTGTCTGCTCCGCTTTTCCCCACACATCTAAAAAGTGCTCGTGCATAAAATAGTCATCAATAAAAAGCATTTGATGAAGTTCAACGGTGATATTTGGCATTTTAGTGAAAATGACATCTTTTACATTATCCATATATTGTTTAAATCCATTATCAAGGAGAATCTGACAGCCACTTTCCAAATTCTCTTTTTTGATTAATACATCCATATCAACCATATATCTTATTTCAGGAATAGGATAAAGTTTTTTCAAATGAGAACCCTTTAGGAACATATAATCTATGCCTGCCTCTGAAAACTCTTTGCCAATAAGCTCTCTTTCAGCGTCTTGAGCAGCATCTCGCATTAGATTTGACATATACAGCCCCTGTAAATGTTTTTCAAGCCCCTCACTAACGGGAATATTTCCATTCTTTACAGCAAGGTAGAAAATTCCTTGTACAGAATTTTTAACGGATAACTTGTATAAATGTTCCAGACTGATTTCTTCTGAATATACAGGAATGGGTTGCTCACAAATTATTGCTGCAACCATTTTAAGAAAATATTCTTTTGTTTTCATTTTGTCTGCCATTTGTTTAACAGTCCTTTAATCTTTCTCATTGGAATCAATATGAATCTTCTGTAATGCAAAATTGCAACCCATATTTTACTATAAAGCTTATATGTAAAATTGTTTACATCAATTCTTTTCTTATTGCGTGTGATTGATTTTACAACAGCAATTATGTGACGGTCAACAATACCCGTTTCCTTAACCCATTGGTTATCACCACAAAGTATGTAGCCCTTGTCATCTGTACCAACTATTCTATGTAGCACAAAATGTCCGTCATCACGTCGATAAAAAATGATATCACCTTTTTTGAAATTGTCAGCCTTTACCAATTCAACGCTATCACGCCCCCAAACAAGCAGGGGAAGCATGCTTGTGCCGGTAATAGGGATTTTAACTGTTCCGCCTGATTCAAGTTTTTCCTTGATTATTGGGTAAACCTCTGCAAGTGATACCTGTTTTACATTTCCATTCATTCTAAATCCTCATAAATCTTTAATTTTTTGTATATTTACCCATGCTTTTTTGCTTAGGATACATGTGACATAAGGGTTGGATGTTTTTCACTTAAAATTTTTTAATAGCATTTCAAAGCGAAATGGACATAGGAGAAAAATATTTGTGTTTTCCATTTTTTAAACTACGGACAGAGAGGTTTAACTACAGCATCAAATTGATATAACAAAACGAAAAATATTGATTTATAAACTCCGTCTTTATTATATTTAGAAACTGATAAAGTGTTTTGATATTGTTTATTTTGTCACTTTTAATAAGAAAAACAACATTTCCTAATGTTATTAAATTAGGCTTTGTGCAATAAGATACAGAAGAAAACTCTATCCACTTTATAAAATATTATATACAAAATCAAATTCAAAGTCAATTGAATTAAGAATTTGTATATTTTAAAAAAATATATAAATCTATTGCAAACAATAATGATATTGTGATATAATTCTATTCGTATAGTTATGCATTAATGAATAAAGTGCTTTAAAGCGATTTATTAAGATTGATGGTGGATGATAAGTATGAAACCAAAAATTTCTGTTATAATGGGCGTTTATACCTCAAAAAACAAGGATATGGTCCGTTATGCAATTGACTCAATTAAAAACCAGACATTCAAAGAATGGGAATTTGTTATTTGTGACGATGGTTCTCCCGACGACACTTGGGATTTTCTCACCTCAGAATACGGTTCCGATGAAAGATTTGTTTTGGTACATAATGAAACAAATGGCGGTTTGCGAGTGGCATTGAATTCTGCTTTGGCTGCAGCCTCTGCAGATTATGTTGTCAGAATGGATGCTGATGATTATTCTCGTCCTGACAGATTTGAGATGCTTTATAACTATGTTACAGAACATCCGGAAGTTGATGTTGTAGGAACCGCAATGGTTTCTTTTGATGAAGATGGCGAACACGGTAAAATAATGCCAAGAAAAACAAATCCGAAGAAAATGGATTTCATTCACGGTAGTGTTACAGCACATGCAACCACTATAATGAAAAAATCAAGTTTAATGGCAGTAAATGGTTATCGTGTAGCATGGGAGACTATGCGATGCGAGGATACAGACTTATATATGCGTATGGTAGCTAATGGAGCTGTTATACATAACATTAATGACGCATTGTACTATGTGCGTCAGGATAACGCCAGTATTGCTAGACGTAAATATATAAATCGAGTAAAAGAAGCAGTTGTAAAATTTAAGGGGTTTAGAGTGCTAAAGATGCCGATTTATGCATATGTTTTTGTTTTGAAGCCATTGATTGTTGGTCTTATTCCAGGTAAGTTGCTTTTGAAGATTAAGCAGATTTTGAAGAAATAAATTATATTAGTAAGAATTTTAACGATATTATAAACGAGGTGAGGGATTATGGCAATATACATTACGATATTACTATCTGTAATGTTAGTTAGTACGATAGGCCAGAATTACTCTGTTGAAAAAGATATACATTTAGGTCGTTATGTTGAAAGAAGATGGTTACCATCCGTTGCAATTACATTTGTTGTTTGTGCTATTTTAATTTTCTTCTTTGCGGCGAGATGGTATGTAGGTACAGACTTTCATGCTTATTACACAAAATTTTATAAACTTTTAGGTATGAGTATTACCGAATTGATTGGAACTCGTGACTGGGGCTATTATGTGCTTACTGCATTTATTGGTAAATATGTCTTTACCGACTATTTCTTATATAGCTTAATATTGGGTGCTATTATATACATTCCAGTAGTTATGACATATAGAAAGTACACTGATAGTTTTGTAATGACACTTGCTCTATACATAATGATGTGTCTTTATACATGGCCATATAATGGCGTTAGACAGGGTGTTGCGGTAAGCTTGATGTTTGTAGGTTTTCCGCTTTTGTTTGAGAAAAGGAATTGGTGGAAATATATTGTCTTAGTTGCAATAGCATATACCTTCCATTCAACGGCAATTATGGTAGCTCCATTTATCATTCTTTGTCGTCTGAAGCCCTGGAAAAAGCCATTCGTATTAGTTTGTGTTATAATTGCAACACTTGCTCTCTTCTTGCCAAACTTATGGACAACTATTATTAATGCCTTGGAAAGTATTGGCCAGGCAAAGATGGCAGAGGACTATGCTGATTATGAGAAATTGAGAGCAGGTATTAATTTTATAAGAGTTGTTGTTGCGGCTCTTCCGGTATTTATTTCGTTTATCTATTATCCAATATTAAAACAAAATAATAAGCATATTGATTTTATTATAAATATGTGTGTTTTTAATCTGATTTTCTTAATGTGTGGTAATATATTGACAGTTTTGGCAAGATTTGCATCATATTTCAATATTGCTCTTCCACTTTTAGTTCCTGAATTTGTAAAACTCTTTAGAAGAGGGTCGCAGCCATTTGCAAGAGTGTTAATTTATGGTGCTTATTTTATGCATATGGTAGTTCTGTTACCAAACGATTCGGGATTGATTCCATATGAATTCCTTTTTGGAAAGATTTAATTAAAAAAGGTTAAAGACGAAAATAGGTTGGCGAAATTTTTCGTCAACCTTAGTTTTTAAAAGAGGAGGATTTTAATGATAAAGGAAGTTTTTCGCTATATCTATCGTATGTCAATTCCTTCAACTATTATTGTTTTGATTTTGGTTTGTTGTCTGTGGAGTATAATAACTCGAAAGTTTAAAAGCGTTCAAAAAGAAAATGTATGGAAGTTTATTAACGCTTTCTTCTTTATACTTTGGATTGTATGTGTAGTACATATGACACTTTTTTCTCGTAGTAGCAGGATGGAAATTAACCTTATACCATTTCATTTTATTACTGATACAATAAAAATAGGTAACGAGGAAATATTCAGGACAGGCTGGATGAACATTATTCTTTTTGTGCCTGGTGGCATGTTGTTATCTTATGTAATAAATAAACCCAAGCTGCTTAACAATACGTTGCAAATTATATTCTTAATGCTATTTAGTATTTTAATTGAAGTTCTGCAGTGGCATTACCAATTGGGTGTTGTAGAAACAGATGATGTGATTTGTAATACAATAGGAGCAATAATAGGTGTTATATCCATAGTATGGACTGATAAGTTGGTGTTATTTTTAAAACAAAATATATCAAAATTTTTCACAACCATAAAATAAACATACATTAGGCATTTATTGTAAAACCATTGCAATTTTATGCTTAAAGGCGTATAATATATACTGTATTATTGGATGTAGTATGCTTATTAAATTATATTTACGTTTATTAGTTAATTGGGGGTCAGTACTATGAATAGTGTGGCAGCAGTAGTAGTAACATATAATCGATTAGGTGAATTAAAAAAGAATATAGAAATGCTGAAACTTCAAACACATCAAGCAGATGCAATTTATATTATTGATAATGCATCTACTGACGAAACACCATTATATTTAGAAGAACTCACAAAGCAGAATGACAATATTATTAATTGTCGTCTTGAAAAAAATCTTGGCGGTGCGGGTGGCTTTTCTTACGGATTAGAGAGGGCTTGTCAGGATGGTTACGATTGGGTTTGGTTAATGGATGATGATGGTCGTCCGCAAGATGCTCAAACCCTTGAAAAACTTATGCAGGTTGCTGAAAAAGAATCTAATTTTTCACTCATAAACTGCAATGTTCTTTGGGATGGAAATGAGTTGTCATTTAAAATCGGAACTCAGTATAATACACTTAAAGAACAACAAGAAAATATACCTTCCGGACTTATTGAGAATTGTGCCTGTGTTTTTAATGGTTCACTGTTTGGCAGAGCTGTTTATGAGAAAATCGGAACAATTAGAAAAGAATATTTCATTCGCGGAGATGAAGTTGAATATTTAATGCGTTGCAAAAACAATGGAGTTAAGATATTAACTGTAATTGACTCTCTGTATTATCACCCAAAAACTGAATATGCTCATTTAAGTTTTTTAGGTAAAAAATTCGATTACGAGTGTATGGCAATTTGGAAACAATTTTTCTTAATCAGAAATTATGTGGCTACATACTATTCAACTGCAAACAATGTGCAAAAAGCAACAATCAAGCGTGGTTTACAGTTAATTTTCCTTGGCGTTATTTTGCATGACCGTAGTTTTAAGCGTTTAAGATACTGTATTCAGGCGGTCAAGGAAGGTAAAAAAGGAATTTTCAACAATCATTTTAGGGGTGTAAAAAAATGAGTAAAGTTGCAAAGGCAAGAAACGGTAGTTTAGATTTGCTAAGATGTCTTTGTATGTTCTTTGTTGTGATTATTCACCTACAGGGACATTCTGGCTATTTAGAAGCATTGCCAAAGGATACTTTGGTTTATTATTTAGGTAATGGAATAGCTGCTTTAACCCGTGTAGCTGTTCCCGTATTTGTGCTTATAACAGGTTATTTTGGTATTTCATTCAAATTAGAAAAAGTAGCAAATATGGAGATAACATTGTTGTTTTATAGCTTGCTTACTTTTGGAATTGAGATTGTATTTTTAGGGGGGGTAGAACACACTGTTTCTTCAATATTAAAAACCGCTCTGCCTTTTTCATATAAATCATGGTGGTTTGCAACAAGCTATATTGTATTAATGTTTTTTGCACCGTTTATCAATACTTTATTAAAGTCTCTTAATCAAAGAGGTCATCTTAGCCTGATTGCTATATGTTTTATCCTTTTCAATGTGGTTTCTTCCTTCTCCTTGGACCCGATTGATACGACTGGAGGATATAGCTATACCAACTTTATTTTCCTTTATATTATCGGTCGTTACATAAAAACATATGGTTTATTTGAAAAAATAAAAGCATATCAATGGTTCTTGCTGTACTTTGGCTTTAGCCTTGTGATTCTAATAAGTTACCGTTTGTATGGTAGTTATAAATTTGCAACATATAATAGTATTTTGTTATTATTATCATCAATATCAATTTTTACTGCATTTACAAAAATTAATATTAAGACAACATTCTTCTCAAAATTGGCACCATATACTTTTGCAGTATATCTCATATCGGATAGTTTCTACATGAGAAAATTTGTAAATAGCCAGATTATCAATTTCAAAGAAATGGCAGACACACCTCTTTCATTAGTAGTAATGTTCTTCTACGGAATTGCAGTAATGGCGTGTTGTATGCTTATTGATTTTATCTGGAAAAAACTTTTTGGCAAGATAGTTGATAAAATAACGAAATTCATTTGTGAAATAGCATATAAAATATGGAATAAAATTATGGGCTTTTTCTGCCCTAAATCTACATAATCCAAAAGGAGCAAAACTATGAGTATTCCTAAAATAATTCATTATTGCTGGTTTGGTGGCAATATACCACCAAAATTTCAGAAATACATTGACCAATGGAGTAAAAAATGTCCTGATTATGAGATAATGCTATGGAATGAGGATAGTTTTGACTTAAACTCTGTTGAATATTTAAAAAGGGCAGTTAAAGCGGGTAGATGGGCATTTGTAGCCGATTACGTTCGTTTAGCAGTATTGTATAAATACGGCGGCGTTTATCTTGATACTGATGTAGAACTTCTTGGAAACTTTGATTCACTTTTAAACGAAAAGTTAATTTTTGGATTTGAAACAAGTAAACAAATCAACGGTGCAATTATTCTCGCAGAAAAAGAAAACCTATTCATAAAAGAAACTTTAGAAGTTTACGAGGGATTTTTATTTGAGGGTAAAGACATTGCTCAAGAAATGGTTCCTATTCCTTATATTCTTAGCAAAATGGTTGAACAAAAGGGTGCAGTTTTAGATGGAACTACACAAACAGTTGATGGAATCACATTGCTTTCAAGGGACTACTTCTACCCTCTCTCATTTGAAGGAGAAGGCAAGTGTTTTACAAAGAACACTATTGCAATCCATCAATATGCAGGCACTTGGTCAAACAATATCACAAAGTTTGATGTGTTTTTAAAGAAGAATTTCTCAATTTCTATACAACCTTTGATACAGTGGTTGTCAAAACTTAAGAAAAAGTTATTACGCAAATAGTAAAATAGTATTATGAGGTGATTCAAATGATTAAGATGTTGTTCTTTTTGCCAACATTGGGTAATGGTGGTGCTGAAAAAGTATTAGTAAATCTTATAAATAATATGGACACCACAAAATTTGATATTACCGTAAAGACTTTGTTTGATATGGGTGAAAATCGTGAACGATTAGCATCGCATATCAAATACAAACCATGCATAAAAAAGTCGTACAAAGGTTTGACACATCTTATGAAATTTGTGTCACCAAAATTACTGCATCGCATTTTTATAAAAGATAAATATGATATAGAAATTTCATATTTAGAGGGTATTGCCACAAGAATTATAAGTGGTTCCACAAATCCTAATACAAAAAAGATTGCTTGGGTACATACTGAATTTGCAAGTGAAGCTTTTGCAGCACACATATATAAGAATTTTAAAGAAACAGTAAAATGCTACGAGAAATATGATGTTGTTGCTTGTGTTTCTGAACAAGTACGTCAGCGTTTTTGTGACTTAATCGGAATTGATTCACAAAGAGTTGTTGTTCAATATAATACAAACGAAAGCGATGTTATTCGTGCACTTGCCAGTGAGCCGGTAACAGATTGCGATTTTTCTAAAGATGAATTTAACATTGTTGCCGTAGGTAAGATAATTCAGAATAAAGGATTTGACCGATTAGCTAGAATTTTAAAGAACTTGCTTCAAGATGGCTTGAATCCACACTTTTATATCATTGGTGCAGGAGAAGACAAAGAAAAAATAGAAAAGTATTTAGCTGATGAAGGTATCAATGACTCATTTACCTTTATTGGTTACAGAAAAAATCCGTATCAATATATCACTCATTGCGACCTTTTTGTTTGTTCAAGTTATCGTGAAGGTTTTTCAACTGCAGCAACTGAAGCTCTTATAGTTGGAACTCCTGTTTTAACGGTTGACGTATCCGGAATGGGTGAGTTGTTGGGTGAAAACGACGACTATGGTATAATTGTTGATAACGACGATGTGGCGTTATATCAGGGTATTAAGGATTATATGCTTAACCAACAATTACAACAAAAATATAAAAAATTAGCTATTGAACGCGGTGAACGTTTTAATAAAGAAGTTACTGTCGCAGAAACAGAAAACTTATTTACAGAAATTCTTGAGAAAAAGAGGTAGTAAAGTTGCTTAAGGTTGGAATCATTACATTTCATAGAGCTATAAATTACGGAGCAGTGCTTCAAACATATGCATTGTCTAAATATTTGAGAGAATGTGGTTACGATGTTCAGGTGTTGGACTATCGTTGCAAGGCTATTGAAGATAGCTATAAAGTTAAATTTGCTCTCAATGCATATTCTATTAAAAGATTACTTTTAATTCCTTTCTCATCAGGTAAAAAGAAAAAGTTTTATCACTTTTTAGACGAAAATATTCCACATACAAAATCACTTTATACATATGATGATTTGTGTAAGGCAGCAGATGATTTTGATTTCATAGTTACAGGTAGCGACCAGGTTTGGAATAGCCAATGGACATATGGTGACCATGCATATATGCTTGATTTCTGCAAAGATGAGCAGAAGGTATCTTATGCTGCAAGTATTGGAAAAGCCAATGTATCCGATGAAGAAAAAGAGCAACTTCAAAAGCACTTACAGTGTTTTAAAAGCATTTCAGTTCGAGAACAAACTGGAAAGGAATTATTGGATTCTCTCTTACAAAAAGATATTTCAGTAAATTGCGACCCTGTTGCGTTGCTTAGTAAGGAAAAATGGACAGATGTTGCAGTCTCTCCAAATGAGAAAAATTACATATTGATTTATATGTTGGTTAAATCTGACAGTTTAATGAATGCTGCGATAGAATACGGAAAGAAGACCGGCAAGCAAGTCCTTTTAATTAACGATAATTTTAGCAGAGATTACCCTGTAGTTTACAAACGAAATATTGCACCTGAAGAATTTGTAGGACTTTTTTGTAACGCAGATTGTGTGTTTACTAATTCATTCCACGGAACAATGTTTTCCATTATCTTTGAAAAAGAAGTTCACATTGAATTACAGAAATATAAAGGAGCACCAAACTCCCGTTTCACTGATTTACTCAAACGACTTGAAATGGAAGATTGTGTTTTTGACACTCTTCAAGTTGAGAAAACTAAAGATATCAACTATGTCGCAGTTAAAGAAAAGGTAAAACAAATGCAGGACGAAACTGAAAATTATTTTGACACAGCATTCAAATCAATTAGTTAAATAATTTGAGGAGAAAATATGGGAAAGTTTAAAAAATTGTTTATTAATTTAGGTACAAGTTTTTTTAGCCAATGTATTATATTGATTCTTGGCTTTGCTATTCCTAGAATCATAATGGCATCTTATGGTTCTGATACAAACGGCTTAACAAGTACTATAACACAAATTTTCACTTATATGGCTTTGCTAGAAGCTGGAATCAGTCAGGCTACTCGCAACAAACTATTTAAGCCTATAAAAGAGGATAACAAAGAAGAAATCTCTTATTGGATGTCGGTTTCAAGACGATATTTTAGAAGAATATCCGCCGTATATTTTGCTATTGTTTTAGTACTATCAATTGTACTTCCCTTTGTGCTTAATACCAGTGTAGGATTTTGGACAATAGCATTCTATATTCTCTTTGAGGGATTAACTAGCGTAGTTTCCTTTTATTTTATTAATACTTGGGTTTCCTTTTTGAACTCTAAGGGAGATACATATGTTGTAAACGGTTTGACATTATTAAACAAAGTACTGTGCTATGGAGTTAAAATTGTTTTAATTCTATTTGGATTCAACATTGCTTTAATACAAGTAGGATATTTCTTGGTTTCAATACTTCAGGTTATCCTTTATTATATGTATATGAAGAAAAAATATAATTGGATTGATTATAAGGTTCCTGTTAAGAATGTGACATTACCTGACAGAAGGTCATATATAATCATTGAACTTGCCTGGACAATTTTTTCTTCAACCGATATGATTTTATTATCTATATTTGTTTCGACTCAATTGGCGAGCGTATATTCGGTATATAATTTACCGATTGTTGCTTTGAATGGTTTATTGAATGCAGTTTACTGTGCACTCAATTATAATTTGGGAATCTCATATCATGAAGATATAGAAAAGTATAAAAAAATTCATGATATGTTTAATAGCATTTTTATTGGTGCAATGACAATACTTATGTCTGTTACCTATGTTTTGTTGATACCTTTTGTCAAACTGTATACAAATGGAGTAACAGATGTAAACTATATTTACCCAATACTCCCATTATTATTTTGCTTAGTGCAAATGTTATCATGGGGACGTTATGTCTCTGGAAATCTTCTTGGGGTTGCTGGAAGGATTCAGCCTGCTGTAAAAATTAATATTATTGAAGCACTAATCAAATTAATTCTATCGGTTATATTGATTCAAAAATTGGGAATAGTGGGTGCTTTAATTGCATCAATTATAGCTCTTCCACTTAAACTTATCTATTGTAATTATGTATCAGACAAGATAATCTTAAAACGTTCTGGGAAGAAAACTCTTTTAATTTTAGGCGTTAATTTTCTTGTTTTTTTCGCTACAGTTATAGTATCAAGATTTTTAGACTTAAAAATTGACAATATCATATCGTTTGTTGTATATGGTGTTGTAGTTTTTGGTATCGTATTGTTGATTTCGGTTTTGTTGAATGTAGTTGTTAACAAAGATTTACTTAATGTTAAGAAACTGTTAAAAAAGGAGTAGTTAGCGATGTTGTTGGGTTATACAAATGAAAAAAACACATTAATACTAATATCATTGTTAAAACAATATGGAATAAAAAAGGTAATAGCATCACCAGGTACAACAAATGTGTCTTTTGTTCTATCACTTCAAAATGACCCCTTCTTTCAAGTTTTTTCTGCTGTTGATGAAAGGGCAGCTGCATTTATGGCATGTGGTATGGCAGAAGAAACAGGCGAAGCCGTTGTATTATCTTGTACTGGTGCTACTGCATCCAGAAACTACATTCCTGGATTAACAGAAGCTTACTATAAGAATCTTCCTGTATTGGCGGTTACTTCAACTCAACATACGGGCAAATCAGGAAGCTATAGCGCTCAATTTATAGACCGTTCACAACAGTTTGTGGATATGGTAAAACATAGTGCTCAAGTAGATGTTGTTTATACCAAAGAATCGGAAGAACTTACAGTAAATGCAATCAACAAAGCTATTCATGAGCTCTTATACAATAAACCAGGACCTGTTCATATTAACCTTGCAACTACTTTTAGTAATGATTTTTCAGTAGAAGTACTACCTAATTACAGAAAGATTGGAAGAATCAATCTAGGTGATAACTTTCCTGAATTATCGGAAAAGAAAGTTGGTGTTTTTGTTGGTGCACACGAAGTGTTTGATGAAGAAACAACTGTTGCTATTGATAACTTCTGTGCAAGACATGATGCAATAGTGTTATGTGACCAGACTAGTAATTACAGAGGAAAATATCGTGTACTAGCTAGTTTAATCAATTCACAACTCTTCTTTTCGGAATCTACAATTCAATTTGACATAATAGTTTATATTGGATATGTTTCTGGAGCCTATCTAAATATTCGCCCAAAAGAGGTATGGAGAGTTAATCCAGATGGTGAGTTTAGAGACCCTTTTAACAAACTTACACATGTATTCAAAATGACTGAATTAGACTTTTTTGCTCATTTTAATAAAAAAACAGAGATTAAAGATAAATTACTGTCACAGTGTATAAATGAAAGAATATATATCGAATCTAAAATACCTGAATTACCATTTTCAAATATTTGGGTTGCTCAGCATACTGCAAATCTTATCCCTGAAAGTAGTGTTATGCATTTTGGCATTTTGAACTCATTAAGGTCTTGGAACTATTTTGAAACCCCAAAAACTGTTTCTTGTTTTTGTAATACGGGTGGATTTGGCATTGATGGTTGCCTATCTTCATTGATTGGTGCAGCACTTGTTAACGCTGATAAACAATATTATTGCATTCTTGGTGATCTGGCGTTCTTTTATGATGTTAATGTCTTGTTTGAAAAAATGCCACCAAATATCCATATAATGATTATTAATAATGGTGTTGGTGTCGAATTTAAAAATTATAGTCATAGATGTGCTGCTTTTGGTGAAGATGCAGATCCTTTTGTAGCAGCAAAGGGTCACAATGGCTATAAATCATATGAACTAATTAAAAATATTGCCAAAAATCTTGATGTCAATTATTTAACTGCAAACACAAAAGAGGAATATATATCAAAAGTTGAACAATGGCTTCAAACAAGTGACAAAGCAACTATTTTTGAAGTGTTTATAGAAGAAAAAAATGATACTGCTGCACTTAAAACAATAAATATGCTTGGCATAGATTGGAAAAAACGAATCTTGAACAAAGTGCGAAGAATTTTGAGAAAGTAGGTTGTTCAAATGACAAAAATAGAGCAATATCAGCTTTTATTAATTAATCAATTACATGAAAATGGAATCAAGCGTATAGTCTATACTTCGAGTATAAAAAATTCATTTTTTGTAAAAAATGCGTGCAAGATTATGGAGTGTTATCAATATGAAGATGCTCGTAGTGTTGCGTATATTGGAACAGGTATGATGGCCGAATCAAAAGAACCAGTTGTTATTTGTACAAATGGAGACGTCGAGTATAGAAGCTTTTGTTCGGGATTGACAGAAGCATATTATAGAGACCTAAAAATTATAGCTATTACTATTTCTGACCGTATTAAATTGGATTATAGAATTGAAATAAAGGACACTGTTAAATACCATCAAAGAATTTCAGGGAATATTACAGAAAATCAAGCAGAAGACTATATAAATGAAGCTATTTGTGGGGAAAAGCCAAGTCATTTAGACATTGATTTGCTTGAAAATCAAGAATTTGTTAAAATTGAAAATACAGTCGTAGAAAGTGAGGTTGTGTCTCAAGAATCGTTTAACACTTCTTGGTTGACAAAAATTATTCCAGAAAATTGCACATTATTTTTGGGTAACAATTTAAACTTTACTAAAAACCAATTTAGGTGTGATTGTTCGGTTGCAGTGTCTGGAGGTTATGAGGGCGTCTTATCTCGAACATTAGGAGCTTCACTTTGTGGAAAAAAAGAGCATTATATAGGTGTTGTTACAGAAAAAGAATTCATTCATGATATTAATAGTTTAGGTAATCGCTTTATAAACAGCAAAATTGTTTACATAGTTTATACAAAAGCAAAAAAGAATATTGTAGTCGATTATGCTGCTGCATTATCATTTGTTTGTATAAATATTAAAGAGGGAGATAATTTGCCTAAACTTCCTAAAGCACCAACTTTAATAACTGTTGATGTAGGGTGAAGTTTAGATTCTTTAATTTAAAAAGGAGTTTATAATGAAATACGATTATTTAGTTGTAGGTGCTGGTTTGTATGGTGCAGTTTTTGCACAGCAAATGACCGAAAAAGGAAAAAAGGTACTTGTAATCGATAAACGAAATCATATAGCAGGAAATGTATATACTGAAAAAGTTGAGGGCATTAATTTCCACAAATATGGTGCACATATTTTTCATACCAACAATGCGGATGTATGGAACTATGTAAATAGATTTGCTGTTTTTAATCGCTTTACAAATGCACCGGATGCAAATTACAAGGGAGAATTGTACTCCTTGCCATTCAATATGTATACCTTTAATAAAATGTGGGGTGTCGTTACACCTGAAGAAGCACAGAAGATTATTGAAGAACAACGTAAGGAAATAAAAGGTGAACCTCAAAACCTCGAAGAACAGGCAATTTCATTGGTTGGTCGTGATATTTACGAAAAACTTATAAAAGGATATACTGAAAAACAATGGGGTAGGGATTGTAGAGATTTACCCACATTTATTATAAAGCGATTACCAGTGAGAATGGTGTTTGATAACAACTACTTTAATGCATTGTATCAAGGTATTCCTGTTGGCGGTTACACTAAGATGGTAGAGAATATGTTGGACGGTATTGAAATAAAACTTGGTGTAGATTACCTTGAAAATAAAGAAAATTATGATTCTTTGGCAGAGAAGGTTGTTTTTACAGGTGCAATTGATGCGTATTTCAACTACTCACTTGGTAATCTTGAGTATCGTTCGGTTCGATTTGAAAATGAAATTCTTGATATGCCTAATTTCCAAGGTAATGCAGCAGTGAATTATACTGATAGAGAAACTCCATGGACACGAATTATAGAGCATAAATGGTTTGAGTTCGGTAAGGATGAATTTGGTAACGATTTACCGAAAACTATTATCAGTAAGGAATATAGCTCCGAATGGAATCCGGGTGACGAGCCATATTATCCGGTAAATGATGAGAAAAACGGAACTCTTTATGCAATGTATAAAGAACTTGCTGAAAAGGAAGAAAAGGTTATTTTTGGAGGCAGACTTGGTGAGTATAAATATTACGATATGGACCAGGTAATTGCCGCTTCTCTTGAACTTGCTGAAAAAATCTGACAAAAGTTATAGATGCACTTTTATCTATATGCTTTGTGTGTATTATATTTAAATATCTAATTAGTAAAATCACCGAAGTCAGGACCTCCGGCTAAG
>JAZSBY010000115.1:0-13948 GCA_045602655.1 Candidatus Fimenecus sp.
AATTCGGCATCCACCGGATGCCCGTGCACCCCAAGGGTGGAGCCTATACAATTACCATTCTATTGATTCGTTATAATCATCGTAACCGTAGTTACCTGCTGTGTTTTTAAGAAGTTCTGCTAAATCGACCTTTTCACCGTATGGGTCTTTTACACTGATTTTTTTGAGAATTGGTTTGAGTCGGTTCAAAAATGCTATGAAGACATCGCCTTCAGGAGTACCCTCGTTATATGTCTGATTACCGCGGAAAACATTTCGCACAAGCACTGTCGCATAATCAATAAGTTTAACTTTTCTGATGCTCTTATCACACTTAATAAAAAGTAATCTTGCAAGAGTGCCAAGTTTTATTGAACAAAGGAGTTTTCCTGCCATACGAAGTGCAAAAACAAGCCCCTTACTCTCTTTAATGTGGAATTTACGCATAGCACGAGTTGTGTCATCACGCAGGTCAAGAAGAATATTTCTAATCATAGCATCAAAAACTGATGTGAGGTATTCCTTGCAGGTCAGACCCTTTGTATCATAGTCAAAATCGGGAGTAGGAATACTCTCAATTTCTGCCTTGTTTTCATTGAGAGTTACAAGTCTTATATATGATGGGTCAGCAATAATCGAACCCGTCGTAACATCAAAGAACTTATTGCCCTTTTCGGTCACAAACTCGTTAATACTCTGGTTGTGCATGTGACCTGTGAAAACAAGATGCACACCTTCGTCTGCAAGAAGTGTTGCAACTGATTTGTAGTCATACATCAATGCAGATTTTATTATTGAGAAAACTGGTTGGATAGGCAAAACGGGATAATGACAGATGGCAAACATTGTTTGATTTTCTTCCCTTGCCTTTTTAGTCTGCACTTTAATCCATTCAATCTGTTTTTCGGTTAAACTGAATTGACCTTTTGTTTTAATGTCGGCATTGATTGCTAAAAGTCGCACATTCTCACCTAACTGTGCAACATAGGAAAGATGTTCACTATCCACTGCGATTGCGTCACTAAAACCAAAATCATTATAGAGTTTAATAAGTTCTTCTTTTTTTGTCCCTTCGGGCCGGTATCTGCCGTTTTCACCAAAGGCAAAGGGGTCGTCCTTCCAGTCGTGGTCAGCGGTAATAAGATAAACCTTTTTACCCTTTGACTTTATATCATAAAGAAGTTTTATAAATTTTTCGTGGCTCTTTTTTTCACCATTCTGTGTTAAGTCACCAACAATAATTACGGTATCCGCAAGGTCTGTTTCACCTAAATATTTGAAAACCGCATTGTTGATGCTTTCAGTTTCTGCAAAGCATTTCTGCTCATAGTGCATAAAGTCCTCATAGGCAGGACCAGAGCAACCTAAATCCGTATCAAAAAAGTGTGGGTCTGTTAAAACTAAAAATTTGAAATCTTTCATAATATCACCCTTACAAGCAATAAAGCCTACAATTAAGTAGGCTTTAAAAATTTTATTCTACTACCAAACCTTCAGCTTCACGCTTTGCCTGAAGTGCTGAAATCATTTCTTTCTTTTCTTTGCCTGCAATTTTGTAGAAGAACATCGGAAGTGCACAGAGAAGCATACTGATACCGGGTACAATAGAAACAAGTGAGAACATTGCAAATCTCATTTCAGGTGGCATATCAAGTGCAGAAACAACCGCAGTTGATGAATACATCTGTGCAGGGTCAAGACCGATTACCATATACATAATAACGATACCTGATGTTGCAAATGCGTTACCGATTTTGTTGATAAAGCCCTGACAAGCCGCACCGAGAGCATTATCACGGAAACCTGTTTTAAGTTCCATATAGTCAAGGCAGTCACCAATCATTGCGAGTGTAACTGTGTTAATAACACCAAGTGGGATACAAGAAATGATGATGAATGGAATACAAGCATAAAGATTCATTGTAAACCAACCAACAATTGTTGTGATGATACTTGCTACAAAACCTGCAAGACAAGTTACAATAACAAGCTTCTTATAGTCAAACTTTTTCATAAGCTTTGGCATAAAGAGTGTTGCACCGAAAAGACCAACAATTGAACTAATCTGGAAAACTGTTTTAACTGTTGAAATACTGCCTTCAATAGCAGAGATTCTGTCTGCTTCTGTTGCAAGAGTTGCAAGGTCAGGACCTATGTAGAATGAGTAACGTGCAACATGGATAGCAGCTGCAGAAACCATATAACGACCACTTGAAAGAATTCCCATTAAGAGAACAAGAACCAAAGGTTTGCACTTGAATACACGAGCAAGCTGAGAAGGTTCACCTTCTTTACGCTTTTTAACAGGCATTTTAACATGTTCTTTAACACCTGTACAAGCACGGGAATAGAGAATTGTACCAAGACCAACTGTTACGATTGCCATAATGAGATATTTTCTCTTTTGAGATGTAAGGAAATCTATAGGCTCTGGAGAATTTTCAACCCATGACATAATAGCAAGTCCAACAACAAGGAAAAGAACCTCAGGAACAGCAGAACCGATTGAGTTGAAAATCTTACTTACAGAAATAACAGAGCTTCTTTCCTCTGAATCAGGTGTCATAACATTGGGAAGTCCCCAGAATGAAACATCACCGACTGTGTAAATCATACCCCAGGCAACATAAACGATTGCTGAATAAACCATCATCTCTGTTTTGCCGAGATTCGGACTTAAATACATAAGTAATGTAACAACTGCGATTGGAATTAACGCAAAACGGATAAATGGCAACATTTTACCTGATTTAAGGTTACTTCTGTCAACAATCATACCCATAAGCGGGTCGTTAATTGCGTCCCAAACTCGTGCCAGAAGCATAAGCAAAAGCACAAACATTGGTGTTAACTGCAAAACATTGAGGTAGTAGTCACTGATATAGCTTGACATAAGGGCATAAATCATACCCTGACCTAAACCTGCAACGCAAAAAGCAGTCATTTCATTTTTCTTAACATACTTTTTCTGTTCCATATATTTTTCTCCTTATCACATAAGAATTGATAATGCTAAAACAAATTGTGATGTAAAATATACCGAATGGTTTAAAACTACATTACGACTTGTATTTCCGCCTTTTTTAAAGAAAACAAAGGAAAGCACCAAATCAGAAAGTGCAAACATCAATGTTCCTATGAACATTATTATAAATTTTGGCAATATTGATGATGTATCCGCTCCCTTGAGCATTGGTAAAACACCAAACATATTCATAGCGTTAAGACTGAATGTCACGGTCATCATAGTAACAACGGAATAAATCAGCGTTATTGAACCGAATTTTCCGTAATCAAATCCCATTTTTCTTGATGAGAAATGAACAACCAAGGATATTACAATTGCATTAAAAATTGCAAAGGCAATCTGCCAGGCAACATATTCAGGGTATGCAGCGAGAATTCCTACAACATAGAAAATATGACCCATTAAAAAACTAATCATTCCGGCATAGGTATAAGGCTCATCAAAATCTTTATGTACAAACTTCAAATCAAGCCATACATCCCCGAGCATTCCGAAGATAAGACCTATTACTATAAACACACCGTAATAATAGTTTTCAGGTTTTATTGAAAGTGCAGTAAAAGAAGAAAGTATAAAAAGCAGGGCTGATATTGTTTTTAAAAACAATGCTTTTACGCCACCTTGCTTAATCCTTACTACAAGGAATGCAATAACACAAAAAACAAATGCCAGAAGTAATGCTATATATAGAAAATTGAGCATTTGCAAAGTACTCCTTCCCCTTGAAAATTCCATATAAAAAATTATACCAATAGTTGCAGGAAAATACAACTATCAGTATAACCAAATTTAATATTTATTTTTTGACACTGTGACTATTTAAGCAACAATGTACTTGCAAAAGTGAACTGTGCTGCATAGTAAAGAAGGTGGTTTATAACAACATTTGTTTTTGTGTTTCCGCCTTCTTTGAAGTAAATGTTTGAAAGCACCAAATCGGAAAGTGTAAAGAGAACGGCTGCAATTGAAAGCATAAGCAAGTCTTTTGAGAAGCCTCGGTAGAATATTCCGTTAATGGCTGTAAACATTGTGCAGGAAAGAAGGATGCCGTAAAGGAAAAGAATTTTCTTATATCTGCCGTATTTCACCTTCATCGGCTTTTCAAGTGCCAGCGTTACAACAGCAAAAATTACTGATGCTGCAATATTTATTATTGCATACCACCATTCGAATTTGCCTTCACCATATTTAAATGCAACGGCAGGTATATAGAAAATGTGGTTGACAATAAAGCAGATAATACCTGCGTATGTATAAATATGATTATGTTGCTTGTAAACATATTTCATATCAAGCCACACATCACCTAAAAGTCCGAAGATAAGCCCCATAATAACAAGGATACCATATTCAAAACTTTCTTGGTTATATGCAAAGGCAGAAAAAGCACTTCCGATAAAGCAGACTGAAGCCCCCGCCTTTAAGAACATTGCAGCTACACCACCGCGAAGAACACGCAGAATAAGAAATGCAATTGTCACCAATACCCCAACAATAACAGCAGTTGCGTAAATATACTGATACATATCCAAACCCCCATCTGAATTTTGTATTTACAGCTTATATTATAGTGTTAATTTTTTAACAATTCAAGGCTCAAAATACACAAAAATCAGTTCTGTTTTTTGACAATACCGTATTCATCATCTAGTCTGAAATACGGACAGCGATAATTAGGGGAGGAAAGAAATCTCATCATTTCGTCTTCATCAAGGTTGATATCGCAACAATATTCCTGCAATTCGTCGTCATAATAGAAATTTGCACAGTTTTCACATTGAGTCATATTATACCTCACTTACAAGCTCGTCGTATACCTTTCTCTTTTTAGTCGGCACGGTACTGTCTTCTTTTGCATAGCCAAGACATACAACAAGACGAACAGGATTTTCAAGTTCGCATATTTTTCTGATTTTTTTATCGTCAAACCAGCCTAAAATACAGGTTCCGAGTCCCTGTGCAGTTGCCTCGGCAGTTAAATATGCCGAAGCAATACCAATGTCAATTGAACGGTAGTCGTTACCTTTCATTTTTGCACCAATAGCAGCGGTTTTGTTATAATTTGCCTCAGAAATAACAATCATAACAGGGGCGTCACCTGCAAATTTGTTCATTCCCATACTTTGAGTGGCTTTTGCAACCTCTTTTGCTTTTTCACCCTTACAAATTGTGAAGTGATAGGGCTGACTGTTGCAGGCAGATGGTGAAAGAAGTGTACTTTCTAAAATCACCTTGATTTTTTCATTCTCCACTTCTCTTGTTGCATCGTAACTGCGACAGGAATATCTGGTTTTTGCTATTTCAGTAAAATTCATAATGTAACCTCATATAAAATATATGTTTTGATACTCACAGTTTAGCATAAAAATAAAGCAAATTCAATTGTACATCAATAATTTTGTGGTTTGCACATTTTTTTGAAAACTCTTTGACACCATTTTTATAACAAATTTGAATTTGTCGGGTTCTTTTCCGCTCCCTCTAAGAGGGAGAGGATTATAATTGCAACGCAGTTCCGACATTTCGAATTTCGCATTTCGAATTCAGTTCGACAAACTCCAATTTATCCTACAAAAAAACCGTACAGAGTTTTTCTGTACGGTTAGTTTTTATGTCTTGTTTATTTAAGAACTATATCTGAAAATCCGTTTCCACCAAAGATTTCAAACATAACTGTGTTTGTAATGCGAAGAATTATTGTAATTACCCTCATAAAACCGTTTGTGCTTGTGTCTTTTGGTTCGCCGTTTTCGACGATATAAACTACATTTTCAAATCTTTCTACTGCGGCTTCAAATTCTTCAGTTGGCATATAGGTGCTTTCAATTGCTGCACCAAGTTCATCGGAAGCCTCTTTTAATTCTTTTGCTGTTGCTTCATCTAAAGCAGAAGTGTCATAATCCTTCCATTCCTCGTAGAATTCAATGGTGCCGATGGAATCTCTTGCATAATTGAACTGTGGGAACGCAGGGTCAGAATAGATGTTATCAAATGTTGAGTCAGTAAGGATTCTGGTAACAAGTCTAATAATGACATCGTTTCTCGCAGTGCTTTCGTGGTTCTGGTTTACGAAATAGAATGAACGCTCACACATAATGCTTGTTGATGCGTCAAGAAGTCTTCCTTCATCAATGTGGTTATGATTTTCAGGGTCTGTGCAATATGTATTTGCCTGAACATAATCATCAGGAAGAGAAACATCTACTGCTACTGAAGTTGCACCAAAGGATTCTGAATCGGTATGAATAATACCATCACTGTTCATATTATCCCAGTTATCAAAAATTTTATATTTCACATAGTTATAATCGCAGATATCAAAGAATTCTACACCTTTTGCCTGTGCATCAAGAATATTTTTTCTTGAATTGACCTGTGCATTGTAGTACCAGTCTGTCTGTTCACGGATATGAATATCTTCAGGGTCACTTAAATACATTTCTCTGCATGTGGGATAATCATAAGAAGGAATAAGTGCCCAAAGACAAGTTGAATATTCAAAGTAATCTTCAACAAGTGTATGAACAGCTGTGTCAAGAATGTTGTTAAGGTCAGCTTCAGGGAATAAACGAAGAACAATATTGATAATATATGCAAGATATTCACTTTCTTCGTCAAGCAGTGACGGAATCATATAACCGTAGAGTGCTTCAGGGTCATCAATAAGACCATAGCGATAAATATCACCAAGGATGCAAGCACCGTCAGCAGCGGGAACCACATAGCACACTCTGTTTACATCATCAGCAAGGTTTTCACCTTTATCAATGTATAACTGCATAAGAGCATTTTCAATAGAGCCACCCTGACTGATAGGCACAAGATTTACCTTATCGTGACCTGTTTCTTTCTTTGCAATCTGAATAAGCTCGTAAAGTTCGTTCGCTGCGTCGATAATGTTTCCTGTGTGAACATAGGAAAAGAAATAAAGATGGTCAGAACCTGCCACATCCACATAATCATAAAGTGGAATCTGGTCAAAAATGTATTCTTGTTGTTCTACAGTAAGGTTTGCAACACTTGTTTCATATTTATCAGCCTGAATATTCTTGATTGGATGACCATATTCATCTAATTCAAGATTGCCAAGTAAAGCCTTACCTAAAACATCAGCAATAGCGTTTGCACAACGGTTTTCAATGTCGCGTTGTGTTAAAAGCAATGATGTCAACGGAAGTAAAGCCTCTTCAAGTGCAAGTTTTACAACATCGTCTGATGCTTCCATAAAGAATGGAGCTGAATATGGCTCACCCTCAGAATTAAGCATTGGCTCACCATTTTCGTCAAGGTAACGGACATCCGACTGAAAAAGTCCCGGAATAACGATTGACGGACAATTATCACAATTACAAGGTGTGTCAAAAGCAGTTGTTGTAAATGCTGACATAGAAAAAAGCAATGAAAGCACAAGTACAACTGAAATAATTTGTGAACGGATTGATTTCATAAAATTTCCTCCCTTTTAATACAAGGAAATTATACATCATACCTAGTAGATTTTCAATAAAAAAGCGTACAGATTTTCACTCTGTACGCTTTTTTATATCTTATTTGGGTTGTCCGTTTTACCAATAAGGTAATCAACACTTGTGTTATAGTAATCTGCTAATTTCCAAAGTGTTTCCAATGGAATTTCACGTTTTCCATTTTCATATTGCGAATAGGTGTTTTGCTTTATATTAAGATAATCGGCAAGTTCTTTTTGCTTTACATCGTTGTCTTCACGTAAATCTTTTAATCTCATAATAATCACCTTAGAAAGGATTTTACAGTATCACATAACGAGATATTGACAATTATCTCAATTTGCGATATATTATGAGAAATAGTATGTGAAAAAATAAAATATTTATAGGAGATGGTATTATGAAAAAGAAGATAATAAAAGTATTTGTTATTATTCTTGCAATAGTGCTTATCTGTGGCGGTGTCTTTGGCGGATATGTTTTATATCGATTTAATTTTAACGGACCAAAAAACCTTGCTCACAGTTACGAAGAAATATATAATCAAAACCCGATTACATATGATGTAGGTGACGATGGGAAGTTTTCGGTTTTAAAAATTAACGATACTCATTTTTTCAATGGTACTTGCGAAAATGACAAAAAAACAATGGCTGATTTAAAAGCTATTCTTGATAAAACTTCCTGCGATTTTATTGTTGCAAATGGAGATATTGTTGACGGATTTAATCTTGTTTTCAACTATGACAAATATGGTGCATTAAAGGTTTTTGCTGACCTTGTTGACAGTTATAATATTCCTTGGACATTTATTCCAGGTAATAACGATAGCGAAATTGATGGTGAAAACGAAGATGTTATTGCATATCTTATGCAGTACAAGAATTTTGTCTGTGGAAATGAGAAAGATGTTGACGGAGATATGCAGTACTTTGTTGACCTTGAATACAAGGGTGAGGTGGCACATTCACTCGCATTTATGGATAGTAATGCAAGAACAATCAAGGCAATAGGTAAATATGATTACATAAAGGAAAGTCAAATAAATTGGCTGCTTGACGGAATTGACAGCAGAAAGGTGAAAACAAGTGTATTTTTCCATATGAATACACCCGCATTTAAAGAGGCTTTTGAAAAAGGTGAGGCATACAAGGGCTTCCCGTCTGCTTGTGAGTACGCACTTGATACAATCACGGAGAATAAATTGTTTGATGAAATGACAGCGGATAACGAGTATATTTCGCTTATTTCAATAGGTCATGTTCATAGCAATAATATGTGTAATCTTTATAACGGAAGATATTATCAGTTGAGTAGTGTGAGTGGGTATAGTGCATCACATCCTGATGATTTAATTCCATCATGTACATTGACAGTGATTGATGTAACACAAGACAATGCAAAAGAAATGTACCATTTTGAAAAAGTAGAAGCATAAAATAATTGATAGAATGAGAACCCCCGAGCAAGAATTCCTGTTCGGGGGTTAATTTTGCACTTTGCACTTATATAATCGGTGTCATACGGAATGTGTATGTATAAACCTTGTTTGGTTTTAACTGATACTTTTCTCTGACCTGTGCGTCACCCGGCATATCGCCGCCAACACCGATTTGATTCAAGTCAACATTAAAAGTTGTAATATCATAATGCGGTAACTCGTGGATATGCTTTGCAAGATGTAACTGGTCCTGTGTGTAGTGCCAAGCACTGAAGCAGATTGGTGTGTCACCCATAGCCTCAAAACGAAGACCTTTGTTTTCCTTGTTTCTGATTTCAACCCATCTTACATCAGTACGGTTACCGTTTTCCTGTGGACGCATATAGTGATGTTCAAGGTCTGTAACACTCTTTTCATGGAGAGTAATTTTACCACCTGTTTTTCTGTCAAAATATGTTTCGTGTGGACCACGACCATACCACTTAACCTGGTCAAATTCGCGAAGAAGTCCCATCTTTGTACCAAAACGAAGAAGATTGAGTACCTTTGGTGTACCTGTATGAGAAAGTTCAATGCTTCCGTCAGGACTGATTACAAATTTTGATGTAACATCCCCGAAGAACTGAACAGCCCAATCAACATCCACAACAACCTGACCCAAGGAGTTCTTTGCAACTGATTTAACTGTACCCTTTGCAGAATTTGTTGCTCTTTGCCAGTTAAGGTAAGGAGTGAAAGGAAGCAAGAACGGAATAAAGTTGAGATTTGAGAAGTCGTTGTCAGTAAGTGCACGGAAATAGTTTGGTGTAACTGCTGCTTTCAAGTACTCTTTGCCGTCATATTTAAGTGATGTAATTTTACCACCGTCAATTTTAACGGAGAATCCGTCACTGTTAGCAAATACCATATTGCCATTCTTAACATAAGTAATCTGACCGTCAATAAATGTCTTTTCTGCGGGCTTAACAGTTTTAACAACAAACTGGTCAAAGCCTTGTTCAGCACCTGCTTCACACCAAGGATGTGCAGTCTTGTTAAGGAATGAAACGATAAGTACACATTCTTTTTCGGGAAGACTTGTCAAATCGTAAGGAATTGTAAAGTCAACCTGTGAAAGGGGAGCACAGTTAATGTCAACAATACCACTCTGCACCTCAACACCCTCTGCCTGCAAACTCCATTTGAACAGGAAGTCAGAAAGGTCAGTAAAGAGTTTCTTGTTAATAAGAGTGAATTCGCCCTTACTCAAATCCTTTTCCTTAACCTTGATTTCACAGTAAACTTTCTTAACTTCATAATATGATGGGTGAGGTTTTCTGTCGGCTGTGATAATACCGTTAGCATTAAAGTATGTGTTTGAACCTGTCATAGCAGTTGTGTTGGGAAGATGTGTATATCTGCCCGGCTCATAGGGCTCAAAGTCAGTACCGTAAAGCCATTGGTCGCCCTTGTCGGTCTTTCTGCGGATTGCCTGGTCAACAAAGTCCCAAATGTAACCACCGCACATGTGGTCGTGTGCTTCAAAGTCATCCATATATTCCTGGAAGTTACCAAGGCTGTTTTCCATAGCGTGAGCATATTCACAAAGAAGAACAGGTCTGCAATAGTCCTCTTTCTTGATTGGCTTTGAGTCAGCGGCAAGAGCATTTGCAATATTGTCGTAAAGTGTGATTTCAATAGGCTCTTTGTTGCAGAGTTTTTTCATAACACTCTCAACAGGATACATTCTTGAAATAACATCACTCTTTGTAAAGCTGAAGTCACCTTCATAGTGGAATTGACGGGTTGTGTCGAGTTTGAGTGCAGCTTTCTTCATTTCCATAAAGTTGTCGCCGTCACCGGCTTCATTACCCAAGGACCACATAAATACACAAGCGTGGTTTCTGTCACGGAGTACCATTCTCTCCATTCTGTCAACAACTGCACCCGTCCACATCGGATTACTGCCGGGAACACCCTTGCGACGCACACCGTGGGTTTCAAGGTCACATTCGTCCATAACATAGAAACCATATTCGTCACAGAGGTCATAGAAGTATGGGTCATCAGGATAGTGGGATGTACGAATAGAGTTAATATTCGCATTCTTCATAAAGTTTAAGTCCTGATGGTATCTTTCCTTTGGTACTGCCCAACCGTTGTCAGGGTCAAAGTCGTGACGGTTAACACCACGGAGCATAAGTGGTTTACCGTTGAAAAGAAAGTTTTCGCCAATAATCTCAACCTTCTTGAAACCGAAACGGATTGACTTGTATGTTGTTTTTTCGTCTGCAGTGATACTGATAAGCAATTTATAAAGATATGGACTTTCAGCGGACCATTTTTCAGGATTTTCAATCAATTTGTTAAATGTGATTTTGCCGCCGTCAGTTTCTGTTTCACCAAGGAGAATTCGCTTGTCCCCGTCAATGATTTCTGCCTTAACTTTAGCAGTACCGTTTTTATCGTAGTTGTTTATCTGAATTTCAAGGGAGGTGTTACTGTCCTTATATTCAGCATCCAAATCGGTTGTGATAAAGAAATCACGAATACATTTTTTAGGCTCACAGAAAACATAAACCTCTCTGTAAAGACCGCAGAGGAGCCACATATCCTGATTTTCAAGATAAGCACCGTCAGAGAAACGATAAACCTTAACTGCAACTCTGTTTGAGCCTTTACGGGCAAACTTTGTAATGTCGAATTCGTGAGGAGTCATTGAACCTTGTGAATATCCAACATATTCACCATTGAGATAAACCTCAATAGCAGATTTTGCAGCACCGAAATGCAAGAAGATTTCCTGACCGTCAAAGTTTTCAGGCATATCGAAATCACGGACATAAATACCGATTTCCTGCATATCGTGGTCGATTGAAGGAATTTTACTTTTACTTCTGCTGATTGCACGGCAATATGTACTTGCGTAGTAGTAAGGATAGCTTTCAGTATCCTGATTTATCTGCCAAACTGACGGAACATCAATATCACGCCAGAATGAAGGGTCAAAACTGTCAAGATAAAAATCTGTGGGACAGTTCTGAAGTCCTCTCTGCCAATGGAATTTCCATTTTCCGTTAAGGCTCATTTTAGTGGCAGGTGTAACTCTGTTTAAAGCATCTGCCTCGTTGTCATAAGAAAAAGCAATAACGTGACCGTCTTCCTTGTTTTTCTTAAAGACTGCCGGGTTTTCCCAATCATAAGTGTAATTTCTCATGTTTCCCATCTCCTTTATTTAGAAGCTAAATATTCAACAAATTGTTTTGCTGTTCTCGGACTTCTTCCGCCGTTGCGAATTGCAAAAGCCTCGGCAGCTAAGCCCAACTCATTTTTGTCCATACTTATATTATACTGTATAGAAAGATTTTCTACAATAGATAAATACAAATCTTTATTAGGTTTTGAAAATGTAACTTTAAGTCCAAATCTCGCAGAAAGGCTCATAACCTCCTGAATTGTATCCTGAAGATGAATGTCATCACCGTTTCTGTCGTTAAAATTCTCTTTAACAAGGTTTCTTCTGTTGCTTGTAGCATAAATTGCTATGTTTTCAGTTTTACCTGAAACGCCACCCTCAAGAATGGCTTTTAATGCACCAAAATCATTGTCGTTTGTTGAAAAACTTAAATCGTCAATAAAGATGATGAATTTCAAAGGATTATCTGCCAACTGCTCAATAACATCGGGCAGGGAATATAACTGATTTTTCTTGATTTCAATAAGTCTTAAGCCTTGTTGCCAATATTCATTGACAATTGCTTTGATTGTACTGCTCTTACCACTGCCCGCATCACCATAAAGCAACACATTGTTACAAGGTTTACCTTGAATAAGTGCCAAGGTGTTGTCAATGACCTTCTGTCTTTCCATTTCATAGCCACTCATCTGGGACAGACGCTGTGGGTCGGGAAATTTAACGGGAATAATCTTTTCATCCTTATATAAAAACATATGGTGGGTAGCATAGATGCCGTAACCTGTGGTTCTAATTGATGAAATCTTTTTAACATATTCATCTTTTATTGAAAGGTCGCTGTTTTTCCACTGTGGTAAATATATATCAGTATTACAAATTGCTTTTACATCATCACAAGTGATTTTGGAAAGCATCTCAAATAAATCTAACTCGTTTTTGACTGCATTCTGCATAAGAGGGGACACTTTTCCTTTTGCAGATTCCTTTACATATATATTCTCATCATTCTGTAAAACCAAATTGAAATATTCGCACAAATCATCACTTTTTTCGTAAAGGTTTGAAACAAATTCAGAATAAAGGGAAACAAAATTCTCTTTATCATTTCCGTCACATTTCAAAAGCTCTAAAAGCGACGAGATACATTTGTCCTTTAACACATTTTTAAATATAACAACTGCCTTTGCAGACAATGTTAAATCGGTATAATTTTTCATAATTTAACACCCTTAAAAATTTTTCCATTTTTGGAAAATTAACTATTGACATATTGACTTGACATGTATATAATAGTAAATTGCTATTAAAATGGAATTGTATACGCTGGAGCATTTTTCGTAAAAAGAATTTTACCATAATTTGTTACGAAAATCAAGGCGTAAAACAACTTTAATTTAATAATCTCCACGCCTTATATACTATGTATATAGATATGGGGCTCAGGAATAAAAAAACGAACGGAGAGTGATAAGCCCTATGGTAAATGTCAAACCGGTAAAACTTGGCAGAAATACCCGTATGAGTTTCTCAAAAATCAATGAGGTTATGCAGATGCCTAACCTTATCGAGGTGCAGAAAAATTCATACAAGTGGTTCCTTGAAACAGGACTTAAAGAGGTGTTCCGTGATATCGATGCTATTACCGATTACACAGGGAATCTCGAATTGACTTTTGTTGATTATCGTATGGACGATAAGCCAAAGTACACTGTCAAGGAATGTAAAGAAAGAGATGCAACTTATGCTGCACCTCTCAGAGTTACAGCTCGTCTTTTCAATAAGGAAACAGGCGAAGTCAAGGAAAATGAAGTTTATATGGGCGATTTCCCACTGATGACAGACAGTGGTACATTTGTTAT
>JAZSBY010000116.1:0-9742 GCA_045602655.1 Candidatus Fimenecus sp.
TGCTTTCCATGGTGTTGGCGAGCCTGACTGCGTAATCAATGTTGGTGTATCAGGTCCAGGTGTTGTTCGCTCTGCGATTTCAAAAATTCCTGATGCAAATATTACAGAAGTTGCAGATATGGTTAAGAGAACTGCATTCAAGATTACGAGAATGGGTCAGCTTGTTGCTTGCGAAGCTTCAAAAAGACTCAATGTACCATTTGGTATTGTTGACTTATCCCTTGCTCCAACTCCTGCCGTAGGAGATTCTGTTGCCTATATCCTTGAGGAAATGGGACTTGAACAATGTGGTGCTCACGGTACAACAGCTTGTCTTGCACTTCTTAATGATGCTGTTAAAAAAGGTGGCGTAATGGCTTCATCTCATGTTGGCGGACTGTCAGGTGCATTTATTCCTGTTTCAGAGGATGCCGGTATGATTGCAGCAGCTACAAGCGGTGCATTGACTATTGAAAAACTCGAAGCTATGACCTGTGTTTGTTCTGTTGGTCTTGATATGATTATTGTACCCGGTGACACAACTGCAGAGGTGCTTTCAGGCATTATTGCTGACGAGGCTGCAATTGGTATGGTAAACTCAAAGACAACTGCAGTAAGACTTATACCTGCTATTGGCAAAGATATTGGTGACACACTTAATTTCGGTGGACTTTTGGGATATGGTCCTGTCATGAAATTAAATACTGCATCACCTGCCAAATTCATTAACCGTGGTGGACGAATCCCTGCACCACTACAGAGTTTGAAGAATTAAATTACATATAAAAATTATGGGTAGTAACTTTTTACGGTTACTACCCTCTTTTAATATGTTATTCAATTATTATTTTACCATCGGCATCGAAGTCGTAGTAACCAACTTTAAGGTCTGTACCTTCTACAAATCTCTGACTCATATAGAGTTTCTTGTTCTTTGCAAGTTTATGAGAGTCATTGATAAAGTAGTAGTTACCCTCATATTCTACAAGCTGATATGCATTTAGTCTTACATTATTTTCGTAGAAATAGTCACCAACAGGACCGTTGAGTATTACCATCTTACCATTTTCATCAAATTCATAGTATCCGACTTTGAGTGGTGTGCCGTCTGCGTATGTAAAGCCATCTACAAATCTCTGACTCAAATAGATTCTCTTATTCTTTGCAACTTTGTGTGAGTCGTTGATAAAATAGAAATTACCTTCGTATTCTACAAGTTGATATGCATTTAATCTTACACCGTTTTTGTAGAAATAGTCGCCAACTACACCATTGTTGATAATCATTTTACCATTTTCGTCAAATTCGTAATAACCAACTTTGAGCGGTGTTCCGTCTTCAAAGGTAAAACCATCTACAAATCTTTCACTCAAATAGATTCTCTTATTCTTTGCGATTTTATTGTAGTCGTTGATGAAATAGAAGTCACCATTAAATTCTACAAGCTGATATGCTTTTTGTTTTACATCATCTTTGTAGAAATAATCATCTTTGATGCCCGTGAATGTTGGAGCATAGTTATAATGGATTGTTGTTTTTTCAAGACCGGTTTTTCTTAAAATTATTCCATATGCAATACTTCCTTTTTCAATAGCGTTCCATTCTGCATCAGTACCAAAATAATATACATCTGTTAATTTTGAACAGTTAGAAAATGAGTCACAACCAATTCTTTCCACAGCATTATAAATTGTTACAGTTTTAAGATTTGAACAATAACCAAATGCATAGTCATCAATCTCTGTTACACCCTTACCGATTACAACGTCGGTAAGTCCGGTACAATTATAAAATGCATATTCACCAATATCCGTTACACTATCAGCTATTGATACATTTTTAATATTTGTGTTAGAAACAAATGCATATTCACCAATTGATGTTACACCTTCAGATATTATAACACTTTCTATTATATAAGCACCCCAAGAAGGATAACTAAATTCACCATCATACATATCACCTGTACCAGAAATGGTCAATGTACCAGTAGATTCATCAACTGTCCAAGTAAGATTATAACCACAAGGGCCTGATGTTAGTTTTTCTGCACTTGCTGTAATTGGGATGATGGATATCATCATAAGAATTGCAAGGATAATTGCTAAAAAATTTGTTTGTTTTTTCATAATACTTCCTCCGTTAAATAAAACATTAGGGATTCTCTTGATTAAAGTATATTGTAAATTTAAAATAATTACAATAGGAAATGTAAAATTATGGGTTTTACGCCATTAAACTGCAATACCCTATTTCATAATAATCTCCCCTAAAATTAAAAAAGTGCGTCAACCGAAGCCAACGCACAAAAAACGCATTGCTCCGATTGCTGCGACACAATTCCGACACACAGTACAAGTATGCGAAAAAGAGCATGCATTTTTATCATAGGATAAAAAATACACACTTATACTGTGTCACTATATAGAATTGTGTCGCAAGATTAGTATATCACGGAGAATATGAAAAATCAATAAAAATTAAAATTGCCATAAATTGAAATTCTTCGCTATGCTCAAAATGACATAAAGCAGGTGTGGAAACCTGCCACTACGCGTTTTTTGTTTAAAACGATGCGGGCAGACAAGGATGTCTGTCCCTACGCGATTGATTTATTTATAGCAAAATACAATAATTTCAGGGTAGAGTCAAAAACTCTACCCTTTTGTCAGGACGCTTTATTTATCTGTTCTTGTTTTTGCATCTCCTGACAATTGGAGGTTTCCAGCATTTTTTCAGCGAGAATTGCATAGCCTTGTTTTGGATTATTCACAAATACATGAGTTACTGCACCAACAAGCATACCATTCTGAATTATGGGACTACCACTCATTCCTTGCACAATGCCACCGGTAATATCAATCAGTTTTTCATCCGTTATTTTGATTATCATATCTTTATTTACTGATGGAGATTTTGAAAAAACTTTTGTGATTTCTATATCATAATACTCAACTTTATTATTAACTGAACACGCTATTTGTGCCTTGCCTGTTTTAACTTCACTTTTTATTGCAACAGGAATTTTTTCTTTTTGCGGGCAGGTTACAAACCCGTACACACCCATTTCACAGTTAATGCACAAATTTCCTATGGTTTTACTATCCAATATTCCGCATAATTCTCCGACATTACCTTTTTTACTTTCATAAATGTCACTGATTGTAACCGAACATACCTCACCTTTTCCAAGTGGCAAAATTTTTCCGGTATCAATATCATAAACACCGTGTCCAAGACCTGCAAATGAACCGTTTTCTGGGTTGTAGAATGAAATTGTTCCAAGTCCTGCTGTGCTGTCACGCACCCACAATCCTGCACGATATTTATTGGTATTCTTCTCTTTAAGTGTCATAAATCTAACATTCTGTTCTCTGCCTTGCCTTTCAATTTTAATATTCAACTGTTTTCCATTACTGGCTTGCAATATTTTTGCAAAATGTGAATTGGATTGAATGTATACATCGTCAACAGTTTTAATAATATCCCCTACTTTAAATCCTGCTTCCTTTGCAGGATTTTTTGTTCCGTTTTCAGTTTCTACACAATCCATACCCACAATTACAACACCATTGGTATATATCTTTATACCAAAAATTTCTCCGCCTAATACAACATACTGCCTTTTGGTATTGTTAATAACAGTCTTTTTTACGGGAATGATATTTAAAAGTTTAACTTGTGTTTCATTGTCAGAAAATTCATTATTCTGTATTTTTGTTACTATATGATTAGAGTCAAAATTCAGAATTTCAAAGCCAAAAAAGTCATACTCACCATAAGGATTAGAGTCAACAACACTGATTTTATCGGGTATTAAAAAATCAATTGCAAAAATTGAAATAAAGACAATTGCAGAAAATGTTGCACAGAATATAGTTAACATCTTTACAAGCCTATGCAAATTATCACCTCCGTGCGAAAAATATCGCACTAATAATTTGCCACAAGATATTTTAAATATTGAAGGTAAAAAAATCGCCTTACGGAGAATTTTCACAATCCGTAAGGCAAATTTTATTTTATTAAATTACAAATTTTTTCCACTGTTTGTTCAACATTTGAATTTTTTAAATCAAGAACATAATCAGCATATTTTAAGTACAAAGATGAACGCTCATTATATATGTCGTCAATAGTCTGATTCTTTGTAGCTGCAACACCACGGGTGCTTATATTATCAAGTCTTGCTTTAATCTCATCAAGAGAAACATTAAGATAAATAATCTTACCATTTTGCTTTAAATGATTTATAGCTTCTTCACGGAAAATTACACTACCACCTGTTGCAACAACAAAATTATCACCATCAAAGCTCAAAACTGCTTTTGCTTCACAATCTAGGAATTTATCAATTCCGTCACTGTCAATTATTTCCTGCAAAAGTCGTTTTTCATTTTGCTGGATTATCAAATCAGTATCAATAAAACCGATACCCAATGTTTTAGCAAGAATTACACCAACTGTACTCTTACCACAACCAGGCATACCAATTAAAACTATATTTGACATATTTTATATTGAAATTTCATGAGCAATCTTATACATTTCAAGGTCAATTTCCTTCTTCATGTTAAGTGCTTCAAAAATATCATAGTCAACGATTTCATCATGTTTCATAGCGATAACTCTGTTGCCGATACCTTCTTTAAGAAGTTCAACAGCCTTATAGCCCATAAGGGATGCAGTTACTCTGTCGCGTACTGTTGGATGACCACCACGCTGAACATGACCAAGAACAGTTGCTCTTGTTTCAACACCTGTTTCAGCCTCGATGCGTTTTGCCATTTCCTCAACACCACCGATACCCTCTGCAACAATAATAATAAAGTGCTTTTTACCTGTTTTCTGTGTTCTCTTCATTCTTTCGATAACATCACGCTGGAAATCATATTCCACCTCAGGAATAAGAATGGTAGTAGCTCCACAAGCAATACCTGCATTAAGTGCAATATAACCTGCACGTCTGCCCATTACCTCAACAACTGTGCAACGGTCGTGTGATTCAGATGTATCACGAAGTCTGTCAACCATTTCAAGAACAGTATTCATTGCTGTATCATAACCAATTGTATAGTCAGAACAAGCAATGTCATTGTCGATTGTTCCAGGAACACCAACGCAAGGAAGTCCACGAAGTGACAAATCACGAGCACCACGGAATGAGCCGTCACCACCAATTACAACAATACCTTCAAGACCAACATCCTTTGCAACCTTAAGTGCTTTTTGAAGACCTTCTTCTGTTTTAAATTCAGGACTTCTTGCAGAATAAAGAACTGTACCGCCGCGATTGATAATATTTGATACTGAACGAAGATTCACTTCGTACATATCACCCTGCATTAAACCATTATAGCCTCTTCTGATAGCCATAACTCGCATTCCGTTTTCGCATGCTGCACGAACAACAGAACGGATAGCCGCATTCATACCTGGAGCGTCGCCGCCGCTTGTAAGAACACCAATTGTTTTCATTATACTCACCCTTTAATAAGTTTTATATCCACATTGAATGTTAATGATAACACAAGAATTACCAAAATGCAATATATTTGGTTATTTTTGTAAGATTACATTCTTATCCCCTGCTATTGCTTTTAAATTATTTACAGTAAAATCATCAAGACTGATTTTTTTACATGGGAAATACTTTTTACTACTTGAAAAATAGAAATATACAGGCATTTCGCCACTCGGAGAATGGGAAATAATTTCATTACACTTTTTATAAATTTCTGACATTTCATTTTCTGTACGAATAAACAAACCTATTTTTTTTACTTGATTTGCTTCTGCTTGTTCAGCAGACTCTGCAAAATCTAGAATAATTTTCGCTCTTTCCTCTTCTTTAACTGAAAGACGACCGCCAAGCACCAAAATATTGCCATTATATATAATGTTTGCAAATTTTGAGTAGAGTTTTGGAAAAACAATCACCTCAACGGAGCCATCTGTGTCTTCAAGGGTTATAAAAGCCATTGTGTCACCATTTTTTGTCTGTTTTTTGGTAACTGTTGAAATTATACCCATAACTTTAACTGAAGATGAATCAGAATATCTGCTGTAAATATCCGTATCATCAGTTATAATTTCTGCGATTGTATCACATTTTAGTTTTTTCTTTAACTGTACATATTGCTCCATTGGATGGGAGGAAATATATAGTCCAGTAGTTTCTTTTTCGTACATTAAAAGTGTTTCTAAAGGAAATTCTGCAAAAGGTTTCATTTTGAATTCTGACGATGTATCACCGTTAAGTAAATCAAAAAAACCAATCTGTCCGTCAAGATTTCTTCGTTTTGTACTATCCAAATCATCAATAACACTTGCAAGGTTAACAAGCATTTCCTGACGATTACTGCCTAAACCGTCTAACGCACCACTTTTAATTAAACTTTCAACGGCTCGACGATTAAAACCCTTGCCGTGAACTCTTTTACAGAACGAATAGAACGATGTGAATTCCCCGTTTCTTTCTCTTTCTGTAATTATCGTATCAATGAAGTCATGACCAAGATTTTTGATTGCAAGAAGACCAAACATAATTGCTTTTCTGCCATTTGGTGCAACAGTAAAATTTTTATATGTTAAATTTACATTTGGAGGAAGAATTTCAATTCCATTCTTTTTGCAATCATCAATATAATTTGCAATTTTATCAGAGTTATCAAGAACACTCGTAAGTAACGATGCCATAAACTCGCAAGGATAATAGCATTTTAAATATGCTGTTCTATAAGCAACAACTGCATAAGCCGCTGCATGGGATTTATTGAAGGCATAGGACGCAAATGATGACATATCGTCAAAAATCTCATTTGCAATTTGATTACTAATGCCGTTTTTAGCACAACCATCACAGAAAAATGCTCTTTCTTCTTCCATAACCTTATGCTTCTTCTTTGACATAGCACGACGAACAATATCTGCCCTACCAAGGGAATACCCTGCAAGAGAACGGAAAATCTGCATAACCTGTTCCTGGTAAACCATACAACCATAAGTAACATCAAGAATGTTTTTAAGCATTGGTGTTTTGTATCGTATAAATTCAGGATTATGTCTGTTCTGGATATATGAATCAATGGAGTCCATAGGACCCGGTCTGTAAAGTGAGATAACGGCAATAATATCTTCGAGGTTAGTTGGTTTAAGTCGCATAAAGACACTTTTCATACCAGAGGATTCACATTGAAAAACACCATCTGTCAAACCATTGGCGAATAACGCATAAACATTTTTATCGTCGAAAGGAATGTTCTCAATATCAAAATCGGGATTTTTCTGTTTAACCATTTTAACGCAATCGTTAATAACTGTTAATGTGCGAAGTCCTAAAAAGTCCATCTTGAGCAGTCCCAATTCCTCAATAGTTGTCATTGTGAATTGAGTTAAAACTGATTCATCATTTTTAGCCAAAGGCACATAGTCACTAACGGGCCTGTCAGTTATCACAATACCTGCTGCATGGGTTGAAGAATTTCGCGGCATACCTTCAACGCTTTTTGCAGTATCAATTAGTTCTTTTGTTTTTTCATCACTATCGTAAAGTGCTTTTAACTCTTCACTTTCATTGAGTGCTTTTTCAATAGTAATTCCAAGTGTTCTTGGAATTTTCTTTGCCACATTATCAACAACAGCATACGGCATACCCATAGCTCTGCCAACATCACGAATGGCGGCACGGGCAGCCATTGTACCAAAGGTTATAATCTGTGAAACGTGGTCATAACCATATTTATCTATAACATAATCAATAACTTCTTGTCGTCTTTCATAGCAGAAGTCAACATCAATATCGGGCATACTGACTCTTTCAGGATTTAAAAATCTTTCAAAAATCAAATTGTATTTTATCGGGTCAACATTAGTTATTCCCATACAGTATGCACATATACTACCTGCACCCGAACCACGACCAGGACCAACAGGAATCCCTCTATCACGAGCATACTGAATAAAGTCGGCTACAATAAGGAAGTAGTCAACATAACCCATATTCTCAATTACAGATAACTCATATTCTAGTCTGTCAATATAAAGGGAGTCGGGATTTTCACCATATCTTTTCTTTAATCCCTCATAGCACTTCATTTTAAAATATTCGTAGTGGGAATAGCCATCGGGAACAATGAAGTTAGGAAGTTTTGTTTTACCAAATTCAAAATCGAAGTTGCACATATCAGCAATCTTTTGAGTATTCTCAATGGCAGATGGTATATGGGGAAACAGTGCTCTCATTTCAGCTTCTGATTTCAAATAGAAATTATCGCTTGTAAATTCAAGAGAGTTTTCCTCGTCAACAGTATGGTTAGTGGCAATGCAAATAAGAATTTTTTGGGTATAAGCATCCTCTTTGTTTACATAATGAACATCATTTGTTGCAACAAGTGGAATACCCGTTTCATTGGAAAGCCTTATAAGTGCATCACTGACTATTGCCTGCTCAGGTATATCGTGATTCTGCAGTTCAAGGTAATAATGGTCTTTACCAAAAAGATTATTATACCAGAGTGCAGTTTCTTTAGCTTTAAGATATTCGCTGTTGAGAATAAGTTTTGGAATTTCGCCTGCAAGACAGGCAGAAAGTGCAATTAGTCCCTCGTGATGCTTTTCCAAAAGTTCACGGTCAATTCTTGGTTTTGTGTAGAAACCATCTACCCAAGCAGATGATACTAACTTTATAAGGTTTTTATATCCGGTTTCATTTTCACAAAGTAAAACAAGATGGTGACGATTGGAGTCAACACCATGGACTTTGTCAAATCTGCTACGAGCAGCAACATAAACCTCACAACCAATTATTGGTTTAATATTGTGTTTTTTTGCTGCTTTATAAAAGTCAACTGCACCAAAAAGATTTCCGTGGTCGGTTATAGCAATAGCATTTTGTCCTCGTTCCTTTGCAACAGAACAAAGCCTGTCAAGACGGCAGGCACCATCAAGCAAGCTATATTCCGTATGGACATGCAAATGAACGAAAGACATAGTATTACCTCTTATTCAGTAACCTTCTTGTAAAAATCAAAGCAATCAAATGTTGCAAAATAGTCTGCAGGTGTTTCTGCACGACGGATTAAATCAAAACTGCCGTCTTCTTTGAGAAGAATTTCTGCTGATTTGAGTTTACCATTGTAGTTATAACCCATAGCAAAACCGTGAGCACCGGTATCGTGGATAAAGAGCAAATCACCCATATCCACCCTTGGTAACATTCTGTCGATTGCAAATTTATCATTATTCTCACAAAGTGAACCTGTTACATCATATTTGTAGTCGCAAGGCTCATTTTCCTTACCCATAACTGTAATGTGATGATATGCACCATAGATTGCAGGACACATAAGATCAACTGCACCGGCATCAACAGCAATGTATTCTTTATGAGTGTGTTTCTCGATAATTGCTCGAGTTACGAGTGCACCATAAGGAGCAAGCATAAAACGACCAAGCTCAGTGTAAATAGCAACATCCTCCATTCCTGCAGGTACAAGAACTTCGTTATATACTTTTTCAACACCTGCACCGGTTTCGAAAATATCGTTGCCCTCCTGTTCAGGACGATAAGAGATACCGATACCACCTGAAACGTTAATGAATTTGATATGAGCGCCTGTTTCTTCCTTAAGCTTTACTGCAACTTCAAAGAGAGTTTTTGCAAGTGTTGGATAGTATTCATTTGTAACTGTGTTACTTGCAAGGAATGCGTGAATACCGAACTCTTCAACACCCTTTGACTTCATAATTTTGAATGCTTCAA
>JAZSBY010000117.1:0-29479 GCA_045602655.1 Candidatus Fimenecus sp.
TTTTTGTAGAAATAATCACCAACAACACCATTTTTAATAATCATTTTACCACTTTCGTCAAATTCATAATAGCCAACTGCAAGTGGTGTGCCATCTTCATAGGTGAAGCCTTCTACAAATCTCTCGCTCAAATAGATTCTCTTATTCTTTGCGATTTTGTTGTAGTCGTTGATGAAATAGTAATTGCCTTCAAACTCAATAAGTTGATATGCTTTTTGAATTACATTGTCTTTGTAGAAATAGTCACCTTTAATGCCTGTGAACTCTAAAAATTGAATGTCATTATTTACAAGCCATCCGTTAAAAAGACCTATATCAATTTCATTCCAGGACTCTTCTGAACCAGCGTAATATACATTATTAAGAACATTACAGTTGTAGAATGATCTTTCTTGTATAGTTTTTACTCCCTTACCTATTTTAACAGTTTCAAGTTCTACACAATAATCAAATGCATATCGATATATTATTGTTACACTATCAGGAATATCAATAGTCTTAAGAGAATAACATTCAGCGAATGTACCACCATTAATTGCAGTTATTTTTTTGCTTAATGTGATATTTTCAAGACTTTCACAACCACAAAATGCAGCACTACCAATTATCTCTATGTTATCTGGAATAGTTATATTTACAAGGTTGATACAATATGCAAATGCTGAACTTGAGATTGCTGTCAAACCTTTTGAAAGTTTTACACTTGAAAGATTCATACATTCTCTGAACACACCATCGCCAATTAAAGTTACACTATTTGGTAAAGTAATTGATTTAAGACTATCACAATTTGCAAAACCATATTCACCAATTGTTGTAACACTATCAGCAATTTCTACAGTTTCAAGACCTGAAAATCCACAAAATGCGTAGTTGGAAATTGATGTAACGCCATCATTAATAATTATCTTTTTAATGTTTTTTGCATAACTATACCATGGAAAATCATTTCCATATCCAAAGTCAGTCATCACGCCAGTACCTGAAATTGTCAATGTAGCTGTATCAGCATTATATGTCCATGTAAGGTTTTCGCCACAACTACCTGAATCAGATTCATAGTCTTTATAATTAAAATAGATTGTTGCCATTTTAAGGCTTTCGTTGTCACTTTCAACTGTAATTGCAGCCCATTGTTCCTCTGTACCACCATAATAAACTTTAGAAAGAGTACACCAATAATCAAAAGCACTTTCACCAACAGTTGTTACACTTGCTGGGATAACTACAGTATTAATATTTTCGCATCGATAAAAAGCATCAGCAGGAATAGTTGTTACGCCATCACAAATTTTAACATAGGCAATATATGGACATTTAAAAAATGCACCTGCACGCATTTCTTTAACAGAAAGAGGCATTTCATAATATGCAACCTTGCTACCTTGAGGACACAAAATCAATTCTGTTTTGTCGCCATTATAGAGAATACCATATTCATCAACTGAAAAATATTGATTTTCGCTATCCACAATAAAGCCTTCAAGTTCTTCACAATATTGAAATGCGTTTGTACCAATACTTTCTACACTCTTACCGATTTTAAACTCATTAAGATTATAGCAATTCGCAAATGCACTATTACCAATTGTTTTAACACCATCGCCTACGAACACACTTCGAAGTTGTTCATTCTCGTAGAAAGCTTCCTTACCAATATATGTTACGCTGTCAGCGATAATAATGGTTATAAAAGAATAGCCACGAAATGCCTCATTACCAATTCCGGTTATACCTACTGTGATAATAAGTGTATCTATATTAAAATGCACATTTTGATTTAAAGGTTCATAATAAAATGAATGAAGCTTATGACCATATTCAATTGTACCAGTACCATAGACAGTCAAAGTGTCTGTTGAGCGATCAAGAACACTAATAAGATAATCACCTGATTTAGTTGTATACGATGTTTCATTAAGAATAGGTACAATTACACCCTCAACATACACCTCTCCACAATATGAACAGCATTCACTATAAGTACATCCTTCACTTGTGGTTGTTGGAAGAATGGAAGGAGTTGCAACTTTATTATGACCAAGGGCATCATAAACTAGTTTATATTCATATCCGCAATCACAAGTGTATGAAGTATATCCTGCTTCTGTACAGGTTGGGTCCAATGTCACAACTTTATAGTTGTGTTTATGGTCTGTATCACCAATATTTCCAGTGCTATTATAATGAATTATTGCATTTGTGAGTGCATCATTACCCGTTGTATCAATTGAAATCTCTTTCCATTGTTCTTCTGTACCCACATAGTAAACATCTGTAAGGGCAGTACATCCAGCGAATGCATTATTATAAACTATATCTAAATTCTTACCAACAGTAACACTCTTAAGGTTAGAACAATTTTCAAATGCAGAAAAGAATATGTAATATACATTATCAGGAACTGCTACATGAATTAGAGAAGAACATCCTTTAAATGTACCTGCTTCAATTGATGTTATTACATTGCTAATTGTAACATCTATAAGTTTATTACAATTTTCAAACATATTTAAGCCAATTGATGATACGCTATCGGGAATTGTTACACTTGTCAAACTCTTACAGTTTTTAAATATATAGCTACCCATTGATGTTACACTATCAGGAATTGATACATACAATAGATTTGAACAATCTTCAAATGCGTAGCTATCAATTTTTGTTATACCTTCATTTATAACAATTGATTTAATTCCACTTAAATATTTTTCCCACGGACGATTTTGAGTAGAAGTATATTTTTCTGTTGCACCTGTGCCTGAAATAATCAAAGCACCTGTTTGCGTATTATAAGTCCAAGTTGCATTAGTTCCACAAGTACCTGAAACGATTACAGAGCTATCCTCTGTTGTGCCAAGAGCAGGAATAATTTTCTGTTCCAAAAGGACAGCACCACAGCCTGAACATGCTATACCCGCAGTAAGACCAGGTTTTGTTTCTGTTGGGGCAAATTCAGGAATAATAACCTGAGTATGACCTATTGCGTTAACAGTTTCAGTATATGAGTCGCCACAAACTGAGCATTTGTATGTCTTAACGCATGCTGTTGTGTCGGGTGAAGTATTAACTACTAATTCATAATCGTGTTCTTTTACTTTATCAACTGCTTCTGTGTATGTATCTCCACAAGTTGTACAAGTGAATGTCTTTACACCATCCGTTGTACAAGTAGGGTCTTTTGTTATAACACCATCGTCATAACTATGACCTGTTTGTGGAACTGCTTCTGTGTATGTATCACCACAAGTTGTACAAGTGAATGTCTTTACACCATCAACATCACAAGTTGGTTTTGTTGTTACGGAACCATTATCATAACTATGTTCTGTTGCTTTTACATAATCGCCATTATAAGAATGACCACATTCGCAAGTGTATGTTGTGTAGCCATCTTCATCGCAGAATTCAGCTACATATTCGCCTGTTTTAACATAGTTATGTCTATGCACTGTGCTTTCACAATGAATATTTGCCGTTAACAAAGGTTCATTATAAGCATAAGGATGAAGCATCAAAATATCTTCTTCTGTTCCTGTATAATAAACATCCTGAAGGTTGACACAATCTCCAAAAACACCATATCCAACACTTGTTACACTAACAGGAAAAGTAATGCTTTTAAGATTAACACAACCTGCGAAATTTTCACCACGAAGGCTTGTAACACTCTCAGGAATTACAATATCTGTAAGACTTGTGCAATTAGCAAATGTACCAGTTCCTATATCTGTCAAGCCATCGCAAAGTGTTACATTTGCAAGTCTGTCACAGCTTGCGAATACATCATCACCAAATTCTGTTACTGTACCCGGAATTACAACTGTATCAAGGTAATCGCAGTTCGAGAAAGCACCTTCACCGATTTTTGTAATGCCTTCGTGTAAAACAATCTTTGTAAGGCTATCACACTCATCGAATGCATAATCACCGATAACTGTTACGCTTTCAGGAATAGTAACACTCTTGAGATTTACAAACAATTCGAATGCACTGCTTCCGATTGACGTAACACCATCTTCAATAACCACATTTGTAATTTCAGATTTAAGGTCATACCATTGAGAATCATCAAACGGATAATCATACATGGCTCCTTCGCCTGAAATTGTTAATGTACCTGTGGCCTCATCGTAAGACCATGTTAAGTTATCACCACAAACACCTGAATATGGGTCAGGTGCAGCACTTGCAGTAACAGGTATTATGGATAATACCATCAAAATCGCTAAGAATACTGATATAAATTTTTGTCTTCTTCGCATAAAACCCTCTCCTATTTCTTTATAACTTGATATTAGCATAGATTACTATAATTTTCAAGGTATAACACATTTTTTGTATGAATTTTCCACAATATTAGTGTCTTATATATAACATCCCTCCTATTTTATAATATTATATTCGCCTAATTTAATAATACACATTTTAGATGTATATGTCAATACACATTTTAGATGTACGATAAAATTGTTTCGGTGATAAAAATGTATTATAAAAGAATTCGAGAACTCCGGGAAGACAATGATATTCGGCAAAAAGATGTTGCAAAGCTTCTTAATACAACTCAGCAACATTATAGTAGAATTGAAAACGGTTCAACAGAAATTACAGCTGACAGAATAATTGCACTTGCAAAGTTTTACAATGTATCTTCGGATTATATTTTAGGTTTAAGTGACCAAAAATAACGGTAATATGCTGTTTTTATTTTATCATATTTTTGTTCAAATTTATATGATATTGCAAAACTGCAGATTTTTTTTGCAAAATTACAGATAAAATCACTTTAAAGCGTTCTTATCAAAACATGCTAAAAAGAAAAAAGCACACAGCCGAAACTGTGTGCTAAAATTTTTATATAGAATTACATCATGCTTGCAATTTCTGCAGCAAAATTCTCTTCTTTCTTTTCGATGCCTTCGCCCTTCTCAAAACGAACAAAGCTTGCCACCTTGATGTCTGCACCAAGTTCTTTAGCAACTGCATTTACATAGCCATCAACTGAACCATCAAAAAGGTCTGAACGAACAAAAGTCTGTTCAAGAAGACAAACTTCTTTAATCTGCTTTGCAAGACGACCTTGAACAAGACCAACGAAGATTTTGTTCTCAGAAATTTCTGCTTTATGAGAAACAGCGATTTCAGCCATTGTTGCATAAGCTTCTTTTGAAATGAAGTTTACAAAGTTCTTTCTCTGTTTCTGGTCAAGACCATTGTAGATGTTAGCGTCTTCATCGCTCCATTTCTTATCATTGATTGCTTCTGTAATGATGCTGTTAAGAATTGGAACAGGAAGTGAATCAGGCTTATTTAATGCACTGTCAATTGTGATTGACTTCATCTTTGCAAGTTCTTCATCTGAAATATCAGCCTTGCTTAAATATTCAGGGTTCATCGCTGCAATCTGCATTGCTACATTTTTACCCATTGATTCAAACTCTGCCTTTGCTGCTGTTGCATCATCTACATCAAATGAAACAAGAACACCAACGGTACCGCCTGCGTGGATATATGTTGCTGTATGTCCTTCAACAAGAGCAAATCTACGAACTTTCATATTTTCACGAAGTGCAAGGAAAACTTCCTGAACTTCTTCATCAACAGTTTTATCAGAATCAACTGCTTTTGTAGCAAGAAGTGCCTCAACATCTGCTGGCTTTTCAGCAACAACTGTCTTAACAACTTTAGCTGCAAGGTTAACAAATGGCTCACCCTTAGCCACAAAGTCTGTTTCGCAGTTAATTTCAACAAGTGCACCTGCGTTTGCATCACTATATGCAGCAACTACACCTTCAGCAGCAACACGGCTTGCTTTCTTTGCAGCTGATGCAAGACCTTTTTCTCTAAGAATATCAATAGCCTTTTCAATGTCGCCATCTGTTTCAACAAGAGCCTTTTTACAATCCATCATACCAACGCCTGTCTTCTCGCGAAGAGCCTGTACGTCTTTTGCAGTAAATGCCATTTTCTTTTCCTCCAATATAATCGATTTTAAAACAGCCCGTAACAATTAAGCCACGGGCTATAAATTTTATAAATTATTCAGCAACTTCTTCTGTTGCTGTTTCTTCAACAACAGCTTCAACTTCCATCTGCTCGCCCTGTCTGCCTTCGATAACTGCATCAGCCATAGCTCCTGCAATAAGTTTTACTGCACGGATAGCATCATCGTTACCTGGGATAACATAGTCAACATCATCAGGGTCACAGTTTGTATCAACAATTGCAATTACCGGAATACCAAGCTTCTTAGCTTCTGCAACAGCAATCTTTTCTTTTCTTGGGTCTACAATGAACATAGCAGCTGGCTGCTTTTTCATTTCTGTAATACCACCAATGTACTTTTCAAGCTTTTCGATTTCAAGCTCGTACTTAGCAACTTCCTTTTTAGGAAGAAGGTCAAATGTGCCATCTTCTTTCATAGCCTGAAGCTGAGCAAGTCTCTTAATTCTCTGCTTGATTGTTGTGAAATTTGTAAGCATACCGCCGAGCCAACGAGCATTAACGAATGGCATACCACAACGCATAGCCTCTTCCTTAACTGAGCTCTGAGCCTGCTTCTTTGTGCCTACAAAAAGAACTTCGCCGCCGTTTTCAGCAACTTCCTTGATTACCTTGTAAGCTTCTTCAAGTTTTTTAACTGTTTTCTGAAGGTCAATGATATAGATACCATTTCTTTCAGTGAAGATGTATTCAGCCATTTTAGGGTTTCATCTTCTTGTCTGGTGTCCAAAATGAACACCTGCCTCGAGTAACTGTTTCATAGATACTACTGACATAATTTTTTCCTCCTTATTTTATCCTCTGTGCAGGTCATCTTTTAATGGGACATTTATTCAATGCAATACCATCAAAATCACTACACATGCGAATTGCTGAAAAATTATATCACAACAAAACCATTTATGCAATAGTTTTTTTGCATTTTTATACATTTTTTTCGTATATTACATCGACAGTTTTGCCATCAGAAGTTACTGTAATATTGCCGTTGTATGCAGTAATATAGGTTTTAACATTCTGTTCTTCAAGAGTATCAATTGTCTGTTTATTCGGATGTTTAAAATTGTTATCAGCTCCGCAAGAAATAATAGCATATGAGGGATTCACTTTACTAAGATAGTTTTCATTTGTTGATGTGTTGCTTCCGTGATGACCTACTTTAATCACATCAGCAGAAATGTCAAAATTACTTCTCATAATCTTGTTTTCAACTGTTTCTTCCGCATCTCCTTGAAAAAGGAATGATGTTGCTCCAAAAGCGATTTTTAATATAATGGACATATTATTCAAATCATCCGATTGTTCATAAGGTGCGAAAAAATCAACCTTTGCTCTGCCAAGAGATATACTATCCCCTGAAACAACTGTCATTGGATTAACCTTATTTTTAGCAATTGAATTGATAAGATTATTGAATGTTAACGAATCGACCTGATTTTCACTTGCAATTTTTGGCATAATAATATTATCAACATTATATCTTTTAATTATTTCTGCTGCATTCCCCATATGGTCATCATGAGGATGAGTAACAATTAAATAATCAATCTTATCAATATTTAAAATGAACAAAGCACCTCTGATTTTAATGTTTTGACTCTTTGTACCGGTATCAATCATCATTACTTTATCATCACAAATAACAATTGAGCAGTCACTTTGTCCTACATCAAGATAATAAACTGAAAAATCAGAGTTTTGTTTTTCTATTCCCTTAATAATTCCAAGTTTGCTATATAACTCACTTGGTGAAAAGAAAAATAATAACGCTATGTTTATAACAACAGAAAAAAGAATAATAAAAATTGTATAAACAAGAAATTTCTTATTGTATTTAATTCTGAATAGAATTGGTTTCTTCTTATATCCGTTAATATTTTTTCTTCCGCTTTTGTAAAGTTGTTTTTCTCTTTTTGTCATAACCTTTTACTTTATTTTTTTTGGTATTATCATTATATTTTGGTTTGATAAGACATTTCGCTGATGTACCTATCAAATCATTTCTACCTGCTTTCTTCAATGCCTCATAAACTAAATCGTAATTCTTAGGGTTAAAATACTGCATTAAAGCTCGTTGTAATGCTTTATCATGAGGTGTTTTTGCAACATAAACCTTTTCCATTGTATATGGGTCAAGCTCAGTATAATACATCGCAGTAGAAATTGTACCGGGTGTTGGATAATAATCCTGAACCTGTTCAGGATGCAATTTTTCATCACGGATAAACTCTGCTAACTCAATCGCATCCTTCAGTGTAGCCCCGGGATGTGATGACATTAAATATGGCACAAGATATTGCTCCTTGCCAATGGACTTTGTGTAATCAAAATATTTTTTTGAAAACTCCTTATAAGCTTTGATATGTGGTTTACCCATTTTATCAAGTACGGCAGAAGAACAATGTTCAGGTGCAACCTTTAATTGTCCACTAACATGATGTTTTACCAATTCTTTAAAAAATGCTTCATTTTTATCACAAAGCATATAGTCATATCTTATACCCGAACGGATAAATACTTTTTTAACTTTTGGTAAATTACGAATTTCACGAAGAATATCAAGATATTCATCATGTGTTGAAACCAATGCAGGACAAGGAGAAGGTGCGAGACATTTTTTTCCTTTGCAAAGTCCCTTACTGAGTTGAACATCACATGATGTTCTTCTAAAATTAGCTGTAGGACCGCCCACATCGTGAATATATCCTTTAAAACCATCTAACTCTGTCAGCAATTTAGCTTCATTAATGATTGACTCCTTACTTCTACAAGTAACATATCTACCTTGATGAAATGCGATAGAACAGAAATTGCAAGCACCAAAACAACCACGATTATGAGTAATTGAAAATTGAACTTCAATAATTCCAGGTACTCCCCCATCTTTTTCATAAGACGGATGGTAAGTACGCATGTATGGTAAAGAATATACATCGTCGAGTTCTTGAGTTGTTAAGGGTTCCATAGGAACATTTTGAACAAGCATCATTTTGCCGTGACGCTGTTTTATAGCTTTTCCACGAATATGGTCCTGTTCATCTTGTTGAATTCTGCAGGAAATTGCATACTCTTTTTTAGAATTCAACACATTTTCATAAGAAGGACACTCAACACCGTTATACGGTGTTTCAGTAACTGGAACAGCATAACAAGTACCTTTAATATCAGTTATTGACTTTATACTTTCACCATTATTCAATCTATTCGCAATCTGTACAGTCTGTTTTTCTCCCATACCGTAAGAAATCAAATCAGCACCCGAATCAAAAAGAATAGATGGTCTTATTTTATCATCCCAATAGTCATAATGGGCAAAACGACGCAGTGATGCTTCTAATCCGCCAATAACAATTGGAATATCTCCATAAATTTCGCGTATTTTTTGACAATAAACAATGACTGCCCTATCAGGTCTTAAACCTATTTTTCCACCCGGAGAATAGGCATCAGTACTTCTTTTCTTCTTTGCAACAGTATAATGAGCAACCATTGAGTCAATGTTTCCTGATGAAACAAAAAAGCCAAGTCTTGGTCTGCCAAACACTTCAAATGAATTATTTATTTTCCAATCAGGTTGAGAAATAATGCCTACTTTATACCCTGCATTTTCAAGGACTCTTGTAATTATAGACACGCCGAAGCTGGGATGGTCGACGTATGCATCACCTGATACATAAACAAAATCAACTTCATCCCAGCCTCGGGAAAGCATATCTTTTTTTGAAATAGGTAAAAAAGTATTATTCTTCACTATTATCCTCTTCATTTTCACCGTATGGCTTGTCCGCACCGCCTTGTGCTAACGCATTCATTTCATACCATTGTTGTTTAGAAACAAGAACTTTACGAGGTTTCGCACCTTCGTAAGGTCCGATTATGCCACGAGTTTCAAGTTCGTCAATTATTCTTGCTGCACGGGCATATCCTAATTTTAGTTTTCTTTGAAGTAATGTTGTGGATGCAGACTGAGCTTCAATAACAGCCTCAATAGCCTTTGGCAACATTTCATCTGCTGGTCCATCTTCACCATCTTCAGTTGAAGAGGTTTCTTTCTTCTTTGAGCCTGTGTTTGCAGCCTGACGGTCAATTTCCTTCATAACATTATCATCATAAACAGATTGCTCTTGATTCTTTATAAATGTTACAACATTTTCAACTTCTTTATCAGAAAGATAACATCCTTGTACACGAATTGGCTTTGGAATTCCGACAGGATAATATAGCATATCACCATTACCAAGTAATTTTTCAGCACCAACAGAGTCAATAATCGTACGGGAATCGACCTGTGAAGAAACAGAAAGAGAAATTCTACTTGGAATATTAGCCTTGATAATACCTGTAATAACATCAACTGATGGTCTTTGTGTGGCAATAACGAGATGCATACCTGCAGCACGAGCCATCTGTGCAAGACGACAAATTGAATCTTCAACCTCATTAGGTGCAGCCATCATAAGGTCGGACAACTCATCAATAAAGATAACAATCTGTGGCATCTTCTTTTTGCCTTGACTTTCGCAAATGCTGTTATATCCTGAAATATCACGAACACTGTTTTCAGAGAATGTCTTATATCGTGTGAGCATTTCTGTAACAGCCCAAGCAAGAGCACCTGACGCTTTTCTGGGGTCAGAAACAACTGGAACCAGCAAATGTGGAATTCCGTTATAAACGGTGAATTCAACTTGTTTAGGGTCAATCATCAAAAGTTTAACCTCATCAGGTGTTGCATTATATAGTATGCTTACAATCATCGAGTTAAGGCAGACAGATTTACCTGAACCAGTTGTACCTGCAATAAGAAGGTGTGGCATCTTAACAAGGTCTGAATACACAAATTCACCGGTAATATCCTTACCTAATGCGACTGTTAACTTTGATTTAGCATTTTTGTAAGCAGAAGTATCAATAACTTCTCTTAGAGTAACTGATTGTCTGTTCTTATTCGGGATTTCAATGCCAACAGCTGCTTTATTAGGAATTGGAGCCTCAATACGAACACCCGATGCAGCTAAATTCAACGCAATATCATCTGCAAGATTTGTAATCTTACTGATTTTAACACCTGCCGCAGGTTGAATCTCATATCGTGTAACAGACGGTCCGCGAGCAATATCAACAATTCTCGTTTCAACGCCAAAGCTTTTTAATGTTTCAACAAGTTTATTTGCATTCTGTTTAAGTTCATTCTCAAATCCAGCTGTGTTATTATTTTTAGGAAGATTAAGGCAATCCAAGGATGGGAGAAGATATGGTTTAATATCCTCTTTGTCAAAATCATCATTATCCGGTTCATCAACTTCTTTAATTTTAAGCTGTTCTTTTGGTTTTGTATCTTCGATTTTACTTTCCGTACTTTTTTTGATAATATCATCAAGATTGATTACTTTTTCGTTTATTTCCTTTTCAGTTTCCTCAGGTTTTGATAATTGAGAATCAATTTGATTTCCCTTAACAGACGAAAAAGATACAAGATTATCAGGTGCATCGTCAAATTTATCATTTGTTTCCGGCTCTGGGCCTAACGGAACATCAGGATTGAATTCTTTTCTTCTTTTTTCTCTTTCAACATTTCTCTGTTCAATTTTTTCACCATATTCAGTAATCTTTTCACCGGTGATTTCTCCAATCTTTTTAACCGGTTTTGAAACGCCCTTAAAGAGATTCCCTAATGTGATGTTTGCAATAATCATTATAAGTACAAAAGCAATCAAAAAAGCAATGACAAGTGCAGCAAGTTTATTACTACCGGTAATTAAAAGAATAATGCCACCAAATAATGCACCCCAGACGCCACCGCCAAGCATACTGCCATCTATTTTGTACATATTATACGCATCCTGAATTGCCTCTCCGTATGTAGAAGAATTGCATTGAAAAACATGTACAATAGAACTGATAACAGTTAATAAAACAAATGCTTCTATCAATTTAACAACGGTTTTTTCATCTGATTTATCGAGTGCAATAATAGCTGAAACCACAAGTAAAAATAGCGGAAAAATAAATGAACAAAAGCCAAACATTCCAAAAGTGAATGTTCTTAACGCTCCCCAAAGTCCATCTGCGTCAATTACTGCAAGACAAAAAGACAAGATGCCGACTGCAAACAAAAGAATTGCCGTTAGTTGCTTATTCATTTTAAAAGTGCCGACAGAAGCCTTTTTATTATTCTTTTTTACGTTGCTCTTTTTTCTTTTCTTTTGAGCCATTTTAACATCTCCAAAATTATAAACCTAATGCGCTAGAAACAATTGTTACAACACCAAGAATCAAACAATAATATCCAAAGTATTTCCACATATCTTTTTTAAGAATCCATTGTAAAAGTTTAATACATGCCACACCAACAACTGCGGCAACAATAACACCTATAATTGTAGGTAAAAGTTCAAGTTGAGCACCCGCTTCAACAGCATCTTTAAGCTCAACAACATTGGCAACAAGGATTGCCGGGATACCCAAAATGAAAGAATATTCAACCATATATTCTTTTGAAACTCCACAAATCATACCGGTTGAAATAGTTGAACCAGAACGGGAAATTCCTGGAAAACCGGCAGCAAAAACCTGTGCTAAACCAACAGCAAAAGCATCTAATGTATTAACTTCCCTTGTTAATTTGTTCTTCTTTGAAACATATGTAGAACTTAACAACAAGCAACCCGTGAATAAGAAACAGAAACCTTCAAGCAAAATGCTATCATCTTCTGAAAAACCACTAAGCCAATCCATAAGCTTCATATCGTTACCTATGGGTATTAAAAGGAGTAAAAGAGGAATACAAGAAAACACAAACATAACAAGCATTTTCTTTTTGCCTTTTAATTCTTTAAATTTGAATTTTCCTGTAAAAATATCTTTAATCAATCCAAAGAACTCTATAACTAACTCAAAAATTGTTTTGTGAAAAACAATAAAAACAGCAATCAATGTTCCCAAATGCAGGAGTACTGAAAATAATAATGAACCTTCTCCACCAACACCTAAAAAATGTTGAAATAATGAAAGATGCCCACTGCTCGAAATAGGTAAAAATTCGGTAATACCCTGAACAGTACCTAAAATTATAGCCTTAATAACTGACATAAAATCATCTCCGTTTATTTATTTCAGAATATAAATATGACATTGCGTCATTTAAATTACCAATACAATCAATCAGACCTTCTTCAACTGCTTGTTTGCCATCGAGAATCGTTCCCACATCCATTACAAGCTCACCGGTAGAAAGCATTAAGCCTCTAAAACGGTCAGCCTCTATACGCGAATTATTACATACAAAACTCACAATTCTCTCCTGCATCTTAATCAGATTAGAAAGAGTTTGAGGTACACCAAGCACAAGCCCGTTTGTTCTTACCGGATGAATTGTCATCGTAGCACTTGGAACAATAAAGGAACAATTTGTTGAAACAGCTAACGGAACACCGATAGAATGACCACCGCCAAGCACCAATGATGCAGTTGGTTTTTGAATTCCTGATATAAGTTCAGCAATTGCTAACCCGGCTTCAATATCACCACCAACTGTATTTAAAATAACTAACAAACCTTCTATGTTATCATCTTCATCAACAGAAACCAGTTGCGGTATAACATGTTCATACTTTGTTGTCTTATCTGTTGGGGGAAGAAGATAATGACCTTCAATCTGTCCTATAATTGTAAGACAATGTATATTTTTTCCTTTTTTGTTTACTGAGAAGCCTCCGTTATCAACTACCTCAGAATCAAGTTGTTCATCATTATTTTGTTCAACATTATTGACTTTGATATTATGCATATATTGACCACCTAAAAAAATAAATGCTATTTGCAATTATTATTTGCATAATATCCTAAATATTGTATCACACGAAAAAAATAATATCAATATTTTGTTTAAAATTTACTTTTAATATATATAAAACTTATTGACAAAATTATATCGATATTATAAAATTATAAAAGATTGTTAAAAAAGTGAAAAAGTCCAAGGAGTGATTCAAAAATGGGTATGACAATCGGACAAAAACTTATAAAATCCCACCTTGTCAGCGGTGATATGACACCAGGTAGTGAGGTTGGACTTAAAATTGACCAAACATTAACTCAGGATGCTACAGGCACAATGGCATATCTTGAACTTGAAGCTATGGGTATTGAACAGGTTAAGACTGAACTTTCAGTTGCGTATATTGACCATAATACATTACAAACAGGCTTTGAAAATGCAGATGACCACAGATTCATTCAAAGTGTTGCTAAAAAGCGTGGTATTCATTTTTCAAGACCGGGTAATGGTATCTGCCATCAGGTACATCTTGAAAGATTTGGTAAACCCGGCAAAACATTGATTGGTTCAGACAGCCATACACCTACCGGTGGCGGTATTGGTATGCTGGCAATGGGTGCCGGTGGACTTGATGTTGCCGTTGCTATGGGCGGTGGTACATATTATATTACAATGCCAAAAATGGTTAGAGTTAATCTTACGGGCAAACTCAGCCCTTGGGTAGCTGCAAAAGATGTTATTCTTGAGGTATTAAGAATTATGTCTGTAAAAGGTGGCGTTGGTAAAATCATTGAATATGGTGGCGATGGCGTTTCAACTCTTTCCGTTCCAGAAAGAGCAACTATTACAAATATGGGTGCAGAGCTTGGTGCTACAACATCTGTATTCCCTTCAGACAATGTTACAAAAGCATTTTTAAAAGCACAAGGTCGTGAAGAAGATTGGGTGGAACTCAAAGCAGACGAAGATGCAGTTTATGATGAAGTAATTGATATTGATTTATCTTCTCTTGCACCTATGGCCGCTTGTCCACACATGCCTGACAGAGTTAAATCTGTTACTGAAATAGGCAAAATAAAGGTTGACCAGGTGTGCATTGGCTCATGCACTAACTCATCACTTCTTGATATGATGAAAGTTGCTGCAATTCTTAAAGGAAAAACAGTACATCCTTCAGTTAGCCTTTCAATTGCCCCCGGCTCAAAGCAAGTACTTAATATGATTTCACAGAATGGTGCACTCTCTGATATGATTGATGCCGGTGCAAGAATTCTTGAAAGTGCATGTGGTCCATGTATTGGTATGGGACAGTCCCCTAATTCTGCAGGTGTTTCACTTCGTACATTTAACAGAAACTTTGAAGGCCGTTCAGGAACTGCTGATGCAGGTATCTATCTTGTTAGCCCTGAAGTTGCTGCTGCATCTGCAATTACAGGATATCTTACTGACCCGAGAGATTTGGGCGAATTCCCTGAAATCACACTTCCTGATGAATTTATCATAAATGATAATATGGTTGCTATGCCTGCAACATCTGATGAAGCAAAAGATGTTGAAGTAATGTATGGTCCAAATATTAAACCATTCCCAACAAGCGAACCTATGGGAGATGATATTACAGCAAAAGCCGTACTTAAAGTTGGTGACGATATAACGACTGACCACATTATGCCTGCAGGTGCAAAGATTCTTCCCTACCGTTCAAACATTCCTTTCCTTTCTCAATATTGTTTTGGTGTTTGTGATAAGACATTCCCTGAAAGAATTAAATCAGAAGGAAAAGGCATTGTAATCGGTGGAGCTAATTATGGACAAGGCTCATCACGTGAACATGCAGCACTTGTTCCGCTTTATCTTGGTGTTAAGGCAGTTATCACAAAATCATTTGCAAGAATTCACTGTGCTAACCTAATCAATGCCGGCATTTTACCACTCACATTTGCTAATGCTGATGATTATGATAGAATTACTCAGGGTGATGAATTAAGCCTTAAGGGTATCAAAAATGCAATTATAAACAACGAACCTGCACTTCTCGTAAACCTTACAAAGAACGAAGAATACGCAATCAATTATGACCTTTCACAGCGTCAGAAAGACATTATTCTTGCAGGCGGTCTTCTTAATTACACAAAAGAATCATTTTAAGGAGTTTTAGATATGGAAAATCAGATTAAAGAGGCTCTTGCAAAGTACGAATCTCTTATCAGAGAGCAACTTGCAAGAAATGAAAGAATTAAGGCAACAAAGGATTTTGTAGATTTTGAGAAACTTGACAAAATTATTATCGGTGTTTGTGGTGGCGACGGAATTGGTCCTATCATCACCAAAGAATCTGCAAGAGTTCTTGAATATATGCTTGCTGATGATGTTAAGGCTGGTAAAATTGAATTCAAAGTAATTGACGGCCTTACTATTGAAAACCGTGTTGCAGTTATGAAGGCAATCCCTGATGATGTTCTTGCAGAACTTAAAGAATGTCATGTTATCCTTAAGGGTCCGACAACTACTCCGCAAGCCGGTGACCCGTGGCCGAACATTGAAAGTGCAAACGTTGCTATGAGAAAAGAACTTGACCTTTTCGCAAATGTTCGTCCCGTTAAGGTTGCTGAACAAGGCATTGACTGGACTTTCTTCCGTGAAAACACCGAAGGTGCTTATGCGGTTGGTTCAAAGGGTGTTAATGTTACTGATGAACTTTCAATGGACTTTGTTGTTACAACAACTGAAGGTACAGAAAGAATTGCACGAATCGCTTATGACTATGCAAATAGAAACGGAAAAGAAAGAGTTTCAATAATCAACAAAGCAAATGTTATTAAAACAACAGATGGTAAGTTCTTGAGAATTTGTAAGGAAATTGGTAAAGAGTACCCTGAAATCACAACTGATGAATGGTATATTGATATTACAACTGCTAAACTTATTGACGAAAAGAGAAGAAAAGACTTTAAGGTATTTATTCTTCCTAACCTTTATGGCGATATTCTCACAGATGAAGCTGCCGAGTTCCAAGGTGGTGTTGGTACTGCTGGTAGTGGAAACCTTCGTAAGAGATATGCAATGTTTGGAGCTATTCACCGCTCTGCACCAAGAATGATGCGTGAGGGCAGAGGTCAATACGCAGACCCATGTTCAATGCTTCGTGCAACAGTTATGCTCCTTTCACATATAGGCAAACAAAAAGAAGCTGATTTGCTTGAAAGAGCACTTGATATTTGTATGTTTGAAGAAAAGAAACTTACAATTACAGGCAGAGATAATGGAGCAACTTGTAGTGAATTTGGCGACTATGTAATGGAAACTGTAAAAAAACTTTCATAAGAGGTAAAGATTATGACAAAATATGATGGTGTTTCAAATTCTGTTATTAAGCGTCTTCCGAGATATTACAGATTTTTGGGTGAATTAAAAGAAAAAGGCGTTATCAGAATTTCATCAAAAGATTTATCCCAAAAAATGGGGTTTACCGCATCACAAATCAGACAAGACTTAAACTGCTTTGGCGGATTTGGTCAGCAAGGATATGGATATAATATCGAAAGTCTTTATAAAGAAATAGGGTTAATTCTTGGTGTTAATAATCACCAAAAAGCAATTTTAATCGGTGCGGGTAACCTTGGTAAAGCTGTTGCGTTACATATGTCTTTTGAACAGCGAGGATTTAATCTTATAGGTGTGTTTGACAGGAATAAGGCACTTTCAGGGCAGTTGTTGAGAGGTTTACCAATTCGACATACAGATGGTATATACAATTTTTGCAAGGATAACTCCCCTTCTGTTGCAGTTCTTTGTATTCCAAGTGCAGCAGCAAAGGAATTAGCTCCACAACTTGTTGAATCCGGTATTAAAGGGTTCTGGAATTTCAGCCATTATGACATAGCTGCTGATTTCCCGAATGTTGCTGTTGAGAATGTTCATTTAAGTGATAGTTTAATGACATTGAGTTATCGTGTAAGTAATATTGAATAATAAAAAGAGGCTGTGAAGCCTCTTTTTAATCCTTAGATTTATAATACAATTTACAATGACAATACCCTTCAAAATCAGGGTCTGCAATTTGTTGCTTAAATTCTTCACATATGCATTTATACTCTTCAAGTTTTTGAAGTCTGCAAGGACAATAACCATCTTTTGCTTTTAACCCTTCTTTAATCTTTGCAACTAATTCTTTATTATCATTTAATTTTACTGCCATAGTATTCACCTCTCACTAATTATATTATATAATTCTAAGAAAAGCAATAACCCGAAGCATTATGCCTCGGGTTATATTTATAAATTAAGATTATTTGTTGAAATACTTAACGGCTGCTTCAAACATACGAATATCATATTCACCGGGAACATTTTTATAAAGACCGTCGCCGATACGCTCACTATGTCCCATCTTACCGAATACTCGACCATCAGGAGAAGTGATACCTTCAATTGCACACAATGAACCATTTGGATTGAAGTTAATATCAGAAGTAGCATTACCTTCAAGGTCAACATACTGTGTAGCAATTTGCCCATTGGCAGCAAGTTCTGCAATAAACTCCGGAGAAGCAAGGAACTTGCCTTCACCGTGAGAAATAGGAACATTAACAACATCTCCAACATTCATAAGGCTGAGCCATGGAGATTTTGTTGATGCAATTCTTGTATGAACGATTCTGCTCTGGTGACGACTGATGTTATTGAATGTAAGTGTAGGACAATTCTCATCAGTATCAATAATCTTTCCGTAAGGAACAAGACCAAGTTTGATAAGTGCCTGGAAACCATTACAGATACCACACATTAAACCGTCACGATTATCAAGAAGGTCAGTAACTGCTTCTTTAACTGCAGGATTACGGAAGAATGCTGTGATGAATTTAGCTGAACCGTCAGGTTCATCACCGCCTGAGAAACCACCAGGGATGAATATCATCTGACTTTCTCTTACTTTTGCAGAGAAGTTCTCAACACTTCTTACAACATCTTCAGCTGTAAGATTTCTAATGACGAAAATTTCAGCCTCACCACCTGCTTTTTCAACTGCACGAGCTGAATCATATTCGCAGTTAGTGCCTGGAAATACAGGAATAAGAACCTTAGGCTTAGTAACCTTGTTTTTAGGCGTAATATTACATTTACCATCAAATGAATATGTAGGAATTTCACCTTTATCTTCTTTCGCCTTTGTTGGGTAAACATCCTCAAGTGTTGCAGTATGCAATTCGTAAAGCTCTGCAATTGTTGCAACATCATCCTGGAGTTTAATTACAGGTTCTTCAGTAGTTGTACCAAGTTTCATAACACCTGGGATTACAACATCCTCAGTAAGTTCTGCAACAATGAATCCCCACATGCCAAGATGCCAATTTTCTTTTAGGTCAGCAGATGAAGTAAAGCCGATATTGTTACCGAATGACATCTTCATAACAGCTTCGCCTATACCGTGCTCAACTGCCCAAGCAGCCTTTACCTTACCATCCTTACAAAGATTATGGAATGCTTCCCATGTAGCTTTAAGGCTATCGGCACTCTCGTCAGTTGCACCAAAGAGATATACAGGATGATTTACTTCTTTGAATTCAGGGCTGATAACATCCTGCTTTTTGATTGGAGCAATTGCAAATGAAATAAGTGTTGGTGGAACATCCAAATCAAGGAAAGTACCTGACATAGAGTCTTTACCACCTATAGCAGCAGCATTCAACTCTAACTGAGCATCAAACGCACCGAGAAGAGCAGCGAATGGCTTGCCCCAACGCTCTGGCTCTGTTTTAAGTCTTTCAAAAAATTCCTGTAATGTAAGGTATGCAAGTTTATAGTCACAACCTGCGGCAACAAGCTTAGCAACAGAATTATAAATTGATGCATGAGCACCTGTATAAGGGTCAACTGAAAGGTGTTCAGGGTCACATCCCCAACTGAATACACTTGCCTGGTCTGTTTCTTGACCAGGAAGAACCGGTAATACTGCAGCCATTGACTGTGCAGGAGTAAGCTGACGCTTACCACCATAAGGCATAATAACACTACCAGCACCAATAGTTGAGTCAAAACGCTCAACAAGACCTCTTTGGCTCGCTGTACGAAGGTCAGATGCCATTTCTCGTAATGAACCATACATTGCCTTACTTAATACTGAAAGGTCTTTTTCTGTAACAATAACATCCATGTGTTTAACCGCACCGTTTGTATCAAGGAAAGCACGACTAAGGTCAGCAATAATATTGCCTTTCCACTTCATTACCATGCGTTCTTCTTCGGTAACAACAGCAACACGATATGCTTCAAGGTTTTCTTCCTCTGCAAATCCTATGAATTTATCTGCATCTTCTTTGGCAACAACAACTGCCATTCTTTCCTGTGACTCAGAAATAGCAATCTCTGTTCCATCAAGACCCTCATATTTTTTACGTACTGCATCAAGGTCAATCTGAAGTCCGGGAGCAAGTTCGCCAATAGCAACCGATACACCACCTGCACCAAAGTCATTGCAACGCTTGATTAAACGAGTAACTTCCGCATTACGGAAAAGTCTTTGAATTTTTCTTTCTTCAGGAGCATTACCCTTTTGAACTTCAGATGCCATAGTAGTAAGTGATTTCATATTATGGCTCTTTGAAGAACCGGTAGCACCACCGATACCATCACGACCAGTACGTCCACCGAGAAGAATAATTACATCACCAGGTGCAGGACGCTCACGACGCACATTATAAGCAGGAGCAGCAGCTACTACTGCACCGCATTCCATACGCTTTGCAACAAAACCTTCGTGATAAATTTCTGCAACATGACCCGTTGCAAGACCAATCTGATTACCATAGGAAGAATAGCCTGCAGCCGCAGTCTGACATATTTTACGCTGAGGAAGTTTACCTTCCAATGTATCTGCAATTGTCTTTCTTGGGTCACCTGCACCTGTTACACGCATTGCCTGATGTACATAAGCTCGACCTGAAAGTGGGTCACGGATACAACCGCCAATACATGTAGCAGCACCACCAAAAGGTTCTATTTCAGTTGGATGGTTGTGAGTTTCATTTTTAAACATAAGAAGCCAATCCTGGTCTTCACCATTTACTGTTGCTGTAACATGGATTGAACAAGCATTGATTTCTTCACTTTCATCAAGTTCAGGGAGGAGTCCACGCTTTTTAAGAGTTTTAGTACCAATAGTAGCAATATCCATCAAAGTCTGAGGGCGTTTCGCTGCCTTTTCTTCACCATAAACCTCTACTCTTGCAGCAAGGTATCGCTCATAAGCTTCTTGTACCGCAGGGTCATCAATACGAACATTGTCAAGATGTGTAGAGAATGTAGTATGACGACAATGGTCAGACCAATAAGTGTCAACAACACGAATTTCTGTAATCGTAGGGTCTCTATGTTCTGTATCTTTGAAATAAGCCTGTAAAAACTTGAGGTCATCAAGGTCCATAGCCAGTCCTTTTTCATCGAGGAGATTAGCAAGAGCTAATTCATCCATATTGATAAAACCTTCAACAGTAGCAACAGTTTCAGGAGCAGTATATTCTGCTACAAGAGTTTCAGGTAATTCAAGTGTAGCTTCACGACTTTCAACAGCGTTGATTACATGATTCTTAAAAGCTGCAATATCTTTATCTGATAAATCACCATAAAGTGCATAAACTTTTGCTGTTCGAATAAGAGGACGCTCACCCTGTGAAATAATCTGAATGCACTGAGCTGCTGAGTCAGCTCTCTGGTCAAACTGACCCGGAAGAGCCTCAACCGCAAAAACATATGCATCGGATATATTAACACAATTAAATACATTATCAAGCTGTGGCTCTGAGAAAACAGTTTTTACAGCATAGTCAAATAATTCTTCTGTAATATTTTCAGCATCGTAGCGATTGAAAAGACGAATATCTTCTATTTTTTCAATGCCGAGCAAATTTTTTGCTTCATTGAGAAGACCCTTCGCTTCGTTATCCAAGCCACTTTTCTTTTCAACGAAAATACGATATACCATACTTATTTCCCCTCCTTTAATACTTTTAGTGCTTTTGCACCAATATCATTTCTATAAAAAGCATTGTCAAAATTAACCTTTTTAACGGATGAATATGCTTTATCAATAGCAGAAACAAGGTCTTTTTCCACTGCAACAACACCAAGCACGCGACCACCTGCTGTTACAACATCGTTACCATTAAGCTTTGCACCTGCAATATAGAGGTTATCATTAAAATCATCATCAACAGAAATCTTAAAACCACTTTCATACTTAACAGGATAACCTTTTGAAGCCATAACAACGCAACAAGCAGATTTATCACTAAATTTAACCATATCCTCAGTTAATGCTTCGTTCTCTACTGCAATCATAATATCAAGTAAATCACTTTCAAGAAGTGGCAAAACAACCTGAGTTTCAGGATCGCCAAAACGACAGTTGTATTCAATAACTTTTGGTCCATTAGGTGTAAGCATGAGACCAAAGTAAAGACAACCTTTAAATGTTCTGCCTTCTGCTTTCATAGCGTTAATTGTTGGAACAAAAATTGTTTCCATACACTCCTTAGCTATATCTTCTGTATAATATGGGTTTGGAGCAATTGTACCCATACCGCCGGTATTAAGACCTTCATCATTGTCAAATGCTCTTTTGTGGTCCATTGAAGAAATCATTGGAACAACGATATTGCCATCAGTAAATGAAAGAACAGAAACCTCAGGACCAGTCAAAAATTCTTCAATAACAATATTATTACCGCTTTCACCAAAGATTTTATCTTCCATTATTGACTTAACAGCATCAACTGCCTCTTCGCGTGTCATTGCAATAATAACACCCTTACCGAGTGCAAGACCATCTGCCTTAACAACCGTCGGAATTGGAGCTGTTTCAAGATAATTAAGTGCATCTTCAGCATTATTAAAAATCTCAAAAGCCGCAGTAGGAATATTGTATTTTTTCATCAGTTTCTTTGAAAAAGCTTTACTACCTTCAATAATAGCAGCATCTTTTTTAGGTCCAAAGCATTTAATGCCAACTGCATTCAAAGCATCAACAGCACCGAGGACAAGTGGGTCATCAGGAGCAACAATAGCAAAGTCAATTTGATTATCAACAGCAAATTTTACTATATTATCAATATCTTTTGCTCCGATATTAACAAGTGTTGCATCATCTTTCATACCACCATTACCGGGTAAAGCAAAGATTTCTGTAACATTTTTATTTTCCTTTATCTTTTTGATGATAGCGTGTTCTCTACCGCCACCACCGACAACCATTATTTTCATATTAAACCTCAAAAATTAGTGGTGGAATAAACGCATTCCTGTAAATGCCATTGCAATACCATATTTATTACAACATTCAATAACTACATCGTCACGAATTGAACCACCGGGTTCAGCAATATATGAAACACCACTCTTGCGTGCTCTTTCAATATTATCACTGAATGGGAAGAAAGCATCTGAACCAACTGAAACACCAGTAATTGTATCAAGATATGATCTCGCTTCTTCTGCAGTAAGAGGTTCTGGCTGAGTTTTAAAATATTTCTGCCAAATTCCCTCAGCACATACATCTTCCTCATTTTTGTTGATATAACCATCAATAACATTATCTCTGTCAGGACGACGAATATCATCTTTAAACGGGAGATTAAGTACTTTTGGATGCTGACGAAGATGCCATGTATCAGCCTTTGTGCCTGCAAGTCTTGTACAGTGAATTCTTGACTGTTGACCCGCCCCTACACCGATAGCCTGTCCGTCATAAGCATAGCAAACAGAATTAGACTGTGTATATTTAAGTGTAATAAGAGCAATTATGAGGTCACGCTTTGCCTCCTCAGGTAATTCTTTATTATCTGTTACCATATTTGAAAGAAGTTCTTCATCAATTCTGAAGTTGTTTCTTCCCTGTTCAAATGTAATACCAAAAACCTGTTTCTTTTCTTGAACAGCAGGAACATAATCAGCATCAATTCTAACAATATTATAGTTACCGTTTCTTTTACCTTTAAGGATTTCAAGAGCTTCTGCAGAGTATCCTGGAGCAATAATACCATCGGAAACTTCGCGTGCTACAAGTTTTGCAGTTGTTGCATCACATTCGTCACTGAGAGCAATCCAGTCACCAAACGATGACATTCTGTCAGTACCTCTTGCTCTTGCATAAGCACAAGCCAACGGAGAATTATCAAGGTCTTCTATATCATCAACAAAACATGCTTTTTTAAGTGAATCAGGAAGTTTAACACCAACTGCAGCAGATGTAGGGCTAACATGCTTAAAAGATGTTGCAGCAGGCATACCCAAAATATCCTTAATTTCCTTTACAAGTTGCCATGAGTTAAATGCGTCAAGAAAATTGATAAAACCCGGTCTGCCGTTGAGGATTTCAATAGGGAGTTCTGAACCATCTTCCATATATATTTTTGATGGTTTCTGGTTAGGATTACAACCATATTTAAGTTCAAATTCTTTCATTATAGCTCTCCTTATACATTCTTATTTACGATTCTTGTATCTGCTTCACCGGTTGCAAGATCAATGTATCTTACAAAAAGAGAAACCTTGTTATCTTCGTTAAGGTTTTTCCAAATAATATCAGTCATTGTGTCAATATCTACATCGGGAAGCTCAAGTGTTTTTGGTTCACCCTCAAAACTTGGAAGAGGATTCCCATCTGCTTTATATGTATGAATAAACTTTGCTCTGCCAGCAATAGGATTAGAATAAGCAAAATTATATCTCTGGCATGAACTTCCGTCGCCATCTGCTGACTTAAGAATTGACATTGCGTAATTCATATCACCATTTTCAAGTCTTATAATACCTGAAATACGAGGTGTATAGTTTGGAGCATCATCCTCAAACTCACGTGTACGGAGAGACTGTTCAAATGTCATCTGTTTATCCATAAGCTCATAAATAGTGTCTGTCTGGTCACCATTTGTAACAATTGTTTTATTACCAAGAACTCTTACAGGATAATAGATAATAAGATGTGGGTCAGTCATTTTTGACTCATCAAAAGCTTTTGTACGCATTGCATCGCCTTCTGCAACAAAAACTCTGTTACGGCTATTTACACTTCTACCCATAATAAAGTATGCTGTAATTGCCTTTTTACCATCAACACTTTTGCCAATAATAATACCTCTACCATGATAAGGAAGTGAATTAAGTTCGCATTCAAGTGACTTGATTTCCATTTGAATAACCTCCGTTTATTTAATATAAGTTTTTCCGTTATCAACAATAATTCTATCATCACAAAAAAGTTGTACTGCCTTTGGAAGTATTTTCCATTCTGCTTCTTCCATAATTCTTTTTTGTAATGTTTCAGGTGTATCATTTTCCATTACATCAACTGCTTTTTGAAGGATAATTGGTCCTGCGTCACATTCAGCAGTGACAAAATGAACGGTTGCACCTGATACTTTAACACCTTTTTTCAGGGCTTCTTCATGAACATGCAATCCATAATAACCCTTTCCACAAAACGATGGAATAAGTGCGGGATGAACATTGATCATCTTATTTTGAAAAGCATCACAAACATTTTCATCAAGAATTGTCATAAAACCTGCATAGACAATTAAATCTGCTTTTTCTTCAATGAGAATATCTCTCATAGCACAACTGTACGATGCAATATCTGCGTAGTCTTTCCTTATAAGTGTTCTGGTTTTAATACCATTTTTTTCAGCACGAGTAAGAGCATAAGCATCAGATTTTGAAGCAATAACACAAGTTATTTCACCGTTACCCAATTCCCCTCTTTGCTGTGCATCAATAAGTGCCTGAAGATTAGTGCCGCCACCGGACACAAGAACCACAATTCTCTTACACATTATAAAAGCACCTTCTCATCGCCTTCAATAATCTCACCGATTACATAGGCATCAATGCCGTTTTCTTTAAGTACTGAGAGAGAAAGTTCTACTTCATTTGACGGAACAACAATACTCATACCAACACCCATATTGTAAGTGTTGTACATATCTCGTTCAGGAATATTACCCCATTTTGCGATTACATCAAATATAGGAAGCACCTTGACAGCAGATTTATCTATCTTTGCACATAATCCATCCGGAATCGAACGAGGAATATTTTCGTAGAATCCACCACCTGTAATGTGAGAAATTCCCTTTACATTAACCTTTTCAATAAGAGCAAGAACGGGTTTAACATAAATCTTAGTAGGAACAAGTAAAGCCTCTGCGATACTTTTGCCGTCTAATTCTTCACATTCTATGTAAAGTTTCGGATTATTATTATCAATATCAAATACTTTACGACATAAGCTGAAACCATTTGAGTGAATACCGGTAGAAGGGAGAGCGATAACAACATCTCCTGCTGACATTTTGCTATTATCAATCATCTTAGGTTTATCAACTATACCCACTGCAAAACCAGCAAGGTCATAATCTTCTGCAGGCATTAAACCGGGATGTTCTGCTGTTTCACCACCAATAAGTGCAGCACCTGACTGAACACAACCTTCAGCAACACCACTAACAATTTCTGCAATCTTTTCAGGATAATTCTTGCCACAAGCAATATAGTCAAGGAAAAATAAAGGTTTTGCACCTACACAAATAATATCATTAACGCACATAGCAACCGCATCAATGCCGATTGTATCGTGCTTATCCATAAGAATAGCCAATTTTACTTTAGTACCACAGCCATCAGTACCAGAAACTAAAATAGGTTGTTCCATTCCAGCAACACAACTAAGGTTGAAGCATCCGCCAAAACCACCTACATCATCCAAAGAGCCCTCATTTCGAGTTCTTGCAACATGTTTTTTCATCAGTTCAACAGCTTTATAACCGGCAGTAATATCAACGCCTGCTGCTGCATAGCTTTCTGACATAGAATTTTTCATTTTAGTTCTCCTTTTTGAAGAATAGATATTTTTAACAATTAGCCCTCACCATTCCAACAGTAAGTACAAATCTTATCTGCAGGAAGTCCGATTGCTTTAATAATACCGTCAATAGATTGAAATTCAAGGGATGTAAAATGTAATTTATCACAAATTGCATTTCTCAAATTCTTTCCTCTTTCAGATGAAGAATCAATATATTCATTGATATACTTTAATCCTTCCTCTCCCTCCAACTCAACAATTGTACTGCGTGCAATAAGTTCCATATCGGATGTTGCACGAGAAAAGTTTAGATATTTACATCCATACATAATTGGTGGACATGCAGAACGAATATGAACCTCTTTTGCACCGTTTTCATAAAGAAATTCAACAGTTTCACGAAGCTGAGTACCACGAACAATACTATCATCAACAAAAAGCAGTTTCTTGTCCTTAATCAAATCGTGGACAGGAATTTGCTTCATTTTAGCAACACGATTTCGTTCACTTTGATTAGATGGAGTAAAACTTCTTGCCCATGTTGGAGTATACTTAATGAAAGGACGAGCAAACTGAATTCCGCTCTCATTTGCGTAGCCTATTGCATGAGGAGTACCGGAATCAGGAACTCCGCTTACAAAGTCAATTTGCTGTGCCACGCCATTTTCTTTATCAGTTTTTGCCATTATTTGTCCGTTCTTATAACGCATAACCTCAACATTTACACCTTCATAGCATGATGTGGAGTAGCCATAATAAGACCAAAGAAAAGCACAGATTTTCATATATTTTCCTGCTTCTCTTAAAATGTTAAAAGAATCTGCTGTAAGCTCAACAATTTCACCGGGACCAAGCTCTTTACAGTCTGAATATTCAAGTTTTTTATACGCAAAATCCTCAAATGAAACACAATACCCGTCATCACGTTTACCAATCAAAACAGGAATTCTGCCTAGTCTATCACGAGCAGCAATAAGAGTTCCTTGATTTGTCAATATTAGAATAGAAGCTGTTCCCTCAATTAAACTTTGTGCATAGGCAATACCATCAGCAAAAGTATCTTTTTGATTTATCATAGCAGCAACAAGTTCGGTTGAATTGATACCTTCATTTGTCATTGCACCAAAATGGCCACCATTTGTAAAAAGATAATCTTCAACAAGTTTTTCCTTATTATTGATTAAACCAATAATACAAATTGCGTACAAACCAAGTTTTGAACGCACAAGCAAAGGTTGTGCATCTGAATCACTGATACAGCCAATTGCAGCCTTACCCTTCATTTGATTTGAAATATTTTCAAACTTTGTTCTGAATGGTGAATTCTCAATTTTATGAATTTTTCGCTGTAATCCTTTTTGCTCGTCATAAGCAGCCATACCACCACGCCGAGTTCCAAGGTGAGAGTGATAGTCAGTACCAAAGAATACATCTAAAACGGTATCATTCTTACTGACAGCACCAAAAAAACCACCCATTTATTTACTCCTTATGCAAAGAAAAGCTCTGAAAGTGTCATTGGGTCAATGTACTTTCCGTCTTTATAAACACGCATATTACCTGATGCAATTTCATCGATAAGCATTACATCACCATCGGCATTATAGCCAAACTCAAACTTGATATCGTAAAGAACAAGTCCTTTTTCTTTAAGGTCATCAGCAACAATCTGAGTGATTTTTTGAGTCATTTCCTTAATATCGTCATACTGCTTGTCCGTCATAACACCAAGAGCAACAAGAGCATCTTTAATTACAAGTGGGTCACCCTTTTCGTCATTTTTGAATGTCATTTCAACATATGCAGGAAGGTCTGCACCTTCTTCAATGTAATCACCATAACGACGAATAAAACTACCAACAGCTTTATGACGGCAAATAACTTCAAGACCGTGACCAAAAACTTTTGCAGGAAGAACTTCCATTGTAGTATCATCAAGGTTAGCATTTACATAATGAGTTTTAATACCTGCTGCATTAACTTTTTCAAAGAAATAAATTGACATACGAAGGTTAACATCACCAACACCATCAATTGTAAGACCTACTGAATTTTCGCCTGGGTCAAAAACACCATCTTTACCTGTGCAATCGTCTTTAAATTTAAGAAGACAGTTGCCATTATCAAGTTTAAATACATCCTTTGTTTTACCTGTGTAAATTTTTTCCATGATTATAACTCCTTTATGTGAATAATTAGTTTATGAATTTAATTTAGACATAACGTCTGCATCCTTTTTAAGAACAACCTCTGCAGCATCCTTACGCATTTTATCAAGTTTGTCTGCAAGTGCTTTATCTTCAACTGCAATAATTTGTGCAGCAAGCAAAGCAGCATTTGCACCACCATTGATAGCAACAGTTGCGACAGGAATACCTGATGGCATCTGAACGGTTGAAAGAAGTGCATCCATACCATCAAGATATGATGAGGCACAAGGAATACCAATTACAGGCAATGTTGTGTTTGCAGCAATTGCACCTGCAAGATGAGCAGCCATTCCCGCAGCAGCGATAAGTGCACCATAACCATTATCTCTTGCGTTAAGAGAAAAATCACGAGCTTGTTCAGGTGTACGATGTGCTGAATAAATATTTACTGTATATGGAATGTCTAAATCATCTAAAACAGCAGTCGCTTTTTTTATAATAGGAAGGTCACTATCGCTTCCCATAACTATACCAACTTTTTTCATAAAAACCTCCAAAAAAATATAAAGGGACAGTCCTATCCTGAAAAACAAGTAGAACTGCCCAGACGGTCGGCAAAATATTATCTCACCGTGCTCCTCTGTGGTGCTCCACACAATTCCGTCAGTCACACGGTTATCAAAT
>JAZSBY010000118.1:0-9475 GCA_045602655.1 Candidatus Fimenecus sp.
GAAAAATTTGAAGTAACAAAAACTGATACTGAAGAACCTTTCAGTCCACAAGAAAAGCATACTTTCGGTATGTATCTTGATAATAAATGGTATAAGGTTACTGCAAAGGCTGAATTCATCAACGAAAATGACCCTGTTGAATGCCTTGATGTTTCAATTCTCCAGAATAATCTTATTACACCGATTCTCAACATTACAGACCCGAGAACGGACAAGAGAATTGACTTTGTAGGTGGTATTCGTGGCTTAGGTGAATTAGAAAGAAGATGTGCAGAGGGTATGAAATTAGCATTTGCAATGTACCCAACATCTCTTAATGAACTTATGGATATTGCGGATGTAGGAAAGGTTATGCCACCAAAATCAACTTGGTTTGAGCCAAAACTTCTTTCAGGTTTGTTTATCCATAAACTGTCATAAGTATTAAATGAATATAATAAATAAAAATATCCCTCGGAGTTTTATTTCCGAGGGATTCTTTATGTAATAAATAGAATTATTTGCCTGCCTGCTTTGAGTATTTGAGTCTGTAAACGAGATTCATAATTCTTGTTTCAAGTGGGTTGATAGGCTCAACCTTATCAAACATCTTTGCACTTACCTGAATTTTAGCACCTTTGTTTGTGATAAATTCAATAGCACCTGCATCATACTCACTACCTGCAACACAAAGAGCACCATTGTTCTGAAGAAGAACAGCATTTCTGCCCTTAAGCTTCTTAACAACTTTCTTAGCAGTCTTCAAAGTATTGTTTGGGTCGTATGCAGCACTCTTAACGCTTACACCAACAATCTGTGCAAAGTCGTCAATAAGAGGACGCATTGTTTTGCCCATCTTTGAACATGCAACTACATAAGGGTCTTTTGTGTGGTAAATGAAATTAACATCGTCACGCTTTTTATATACTGCACGGTGAAGTTCAATTGAACTGTTGTTTGCATCACCTGCGATAACATCACCTGTGTCGATATCTATTCTTGTAATTGTGCCGTCGCCGTCAATAACAGAAATATTGAAAACAGGACCGTCGCGTTCACTCTTACAAGGCTCAAATTCTGCAACAGAAGATGGCTTCTTAACAAACTTGTCAACAACATAATCGTTGATAGCAGTAAGCTTGTCAGCAACAACACCTGTAAGGGATGTGTATTTATCCATTACAAACTGTTCACAAACATCTTCAAGACGCTTTGCAACATTGAATGCGTCATCGTAGTCAACACCCATGCAAACAGCACCGTGGTGAGCCATAACAGCAGCCTTTGCATCTGAACGAGTGATTGCTTCAATAACACCTTTACGGAGTTTCTTTGTGCCCGGAAGACCATAGGAAGCAAGAGGAATGTTACTGCCGATAATTTCAGCATTTTCGCCTTCAACATTGTTAATATCCATACCAAGAGCAGAAACGATGGATGCGTTTACCTGATGTGTGTGGATAACAAAGCCGATTTCCGGACGAAGCTTGTAACAAGCAGCGTGAATTCCTTTTTCGCTTGAAGGTTTGATTTCGCCTTCATATTCAAGGTCCTCAATATTTACAAGAACGATTTCTTCAGGAGTGAGAGTTTCATAAGCACGACCACTTGGAGTAATAACAAACTGTGTATCACTGATACGGCAAGAAATGTTACCCCAAGTACGAGCAATAAGACCTGTTTCAATAAGCTCTTTACCGGCTTTGATTACGAGTTCTTTTGCCTGCATAATTTCCATAACTATCACCTCAATTTTTATAACCACTTCCTAAATCTTGGCCGCAATTCTCTGCGGCTATTTTTCCGTCATAACTCGTCTAAAATACTCGTTAATACACAAAGTATTGCCTGCGTTTTTTGACGGTTCTGACGAAAAACTATCTCGCTGATAATCACAACCCGATTTACTCAGCGGTTTATATATTTATTTAATTGGAATTAGTTTAATATAGGTGGGTGAGTTTTATCTCACCCACCTCAAAGAGTCAATGATTATTTTGCTGAAGGTTTAACTGCAACATTTGCAAATACCTTGTCGAAGCACTGAAGAGCCTGGTCAATCATCTTAGGTGTGTATGCAGCTGATGTGTAGAGACGGCTACCTGCAAGAGTAACAAGTCCTTCAGCCATATAAGCAGCACCCATATACTGCATTTCTTTCTTTCTTTCGCTTGTAGCAGAAAGAACACCCGGGATTTTCCAAGGCTTGCACCAGTCGATTGAGTAGTGCATTGTACCAACTGTTTCAAGATGGCAAACTGAACCTTCGTTCCAAACAACGAATGGAAGACCGTGTTTAACAACAAGTTCCTGAAGACCCTGAGTAAGTCTGTCACCCATTTCGCCGGCTTTCTGACATGCGTTCTGCTTGTCGATTTCTTCAAGAGTAAAGTAACCTGCACAGCATGAAAGTGGGTTAGCTGTCATTGTACCGCCTGTGAATGCCTTCTTAACCTTCATACCTGAATCGTCAAGACCTGCACCAAGGTGCTTCATATACTGCTTCTTACCACCAACACCGCCGGCACCCGGATAACCACCAGCGATAACTTTACCGAAGATTGTAAGGTCAGGAGATACTCCGAAGAAGCCCTGAGCACCGGCCATACCGATACGGAAACCTGTAACAACTTCATCGAATACAAGGAGAGCACCGTATTTACGGCAAAGTCTTTCAACACCCTTGTTGAAGTCATAATCAAGTGGAGTTGTACCACTTTCAGGACCGATTGGTTCAATAAATACAGCAGCTGTGCCACCATTGAACTGGTTGAGCCAAAGCTTTCTTTCAAGGTCTTCAAGGTCACCTGGGAAGAATTCCTGAGTATGTTTGAAGAGGTAAAGCGGAACACCACTTGCCTGTGTGAATTTAGAACCGGGAACACGGATACCGTAACCGAGCTGGTCTGACCAACCGTGGTAAGCACCACCCATCTTGAGGATGTTCTTCTTACCTGTTGCAAGACGAGCAACACGAACAGCTGTCATACAAGCTTCTGTACCTGAACCCTGCATACGGAACATATCAACTGATTCAACTGAGTCAGAGATTTTCTTTGCAAGTTTGTATTCAAATTCGTGGAAAAGACCTGTTGAAGGACCGCATGTGTTAAGAAGGTCGATAACCTGGTCACGAACTACCTTAGGATTTGAGCCAAGAACGGTAGGTCCTCCGGCCTGAAGGAAGTCAAAGTATTTGTTTCCGTCAACGTCATAAAGGTAAGCACCTTCAGCCTTTGTGAAAACAAGTGGGAATGGATAGTTGAAAGCAAGGTTGTGCTGAACACCACCGGGGATGATAGTCTTTGCTTCAGCAATCATTTCCTTTGATTTAGCACATTTCTTGTCATAATACTCTTCTTCATAAGTCTTGAGAACATCAGGTTTAATTGAGTAAATTGGTTTGCTGATGAGTTCGTCAAGCTGTTTGTTAATCTGAGCAGCATCATGGTAATGTGCAATTGCGAATCTTGTGTCTGCCATAATTTTTCTCCTCCATATTCAGAAGTAATTTTTATCTGCTGCGGGAACAGATAATAGTTCATATACAATTATAACACCAAATTTTACTATGTCAACAATTTTTGGAAAATACTTTGTGTTGAATAGTTAAAAAACATCTAAAACTCTTAAAAACACGATTTTGTAGTCAAAAAACATCTATAATATGCTTTAATATACAAATGAAAACCACTATTTTTTGTTTGTAGTAAACAGAAAAAATGGTGGTTCTATGTGGAATATGGAGATTTTTAAGTCAAAAGAAACCAAATAGACAAAAATTAACTAAACAGCTTTTTAACAAGCATTCCTGCATCTTTATTATTGAAATCGGTGGGGGAATTTTTAAAGTTTTTCAGTGTTTCCCAACGATTCTCGTACTCACTAACTCTTTCATCGGGGATTGATATATGCAAATCACATAAGTCATAAATAAGATTTTCAACGGAGTTTTTATCACTATTCATAGCACCCAGAAGTTGCCTAAAAAGAGTTGGATTTGCCTTTTCGCATTCATTTAAATACTGTGGAATGAATACAGCGCAAGCAATTCCGTGGGGTACACCGTAATCTTCTGTAAGAGCATAACCCATTCCGTGAGGGAATCCCGTACCACCTTTGTTAAGGGCAAAACCTGCATAGAGTGATGCGAAATAAAGGGTATCCCTTTCTTCTTGTGTTGGCAATTTTTTTGTTTCACTTAGTTTCACGAGAATTGGGTAAATCATCTTAATTGAAATAAGAGCAAACTGTGTTGTGAGAAAATCTGCCCGTTTTGTAAACATTGATTCAACAGCATGAGCAAGAGCATCAAGTGCAGTTGAAACAGTTGTTCTGTATGGAACGGAATATGTGTATTTAGCATCTGCAAGAGCAACCTTTGCATAGTAATTCTTACCACTTACACTCTGTTTGCGACCATCCTTGCGGGTGAGAACAGATACACCGGAAACTTCACTACCCGTGCCGGATGTTGTGCCGATTACAATAAGTGGCAGGGGCTTATTTTCAACTTTATCCGTGTAGATACCGTCGTCAATGATTTGTGGGTTAGCAGCATAAACACAAACAGCCTTTGCAGCATCAAGAGGTGAGCCACCACCAATACCTATTATATACTCAGCCGAAAAATCTCTTGCAACCTGACCACCTTCACAGCAAGTGGTGGTCAATGGGTTTTCTGTAATCTTATTAAAAATACTGTATTCAATGTCCATTTCATCAAGTATTGCAACAACATCGTCCAAAGCACCTGACTTTTTCGCTGAAGATGCACCTGTCACAATAAGACACCTTTTTCCGAATTGTGAAAATATATTTTTGTTATTTTCCAAAACATCCTTACCGCCAATAATGTTTACCGGCATATAAAAGCTAAAATCATAGTTCATAAATCTCACTCCAATGACAATATTGTACCATTACAAATAAAAAAATCAACCATTTTTAACCGGTCAGTTAAATAGATTTGAATTTGTCGAACAAAAGACAGAATAAAATCTATTGTGATAAAGATAAAAAAGATGACTGTCAATTTCTCGACAGCCATCTTTTCTTTATGAGAAAAATTATTATGAAAAAACTATTTAAGCGACTTGCCGATTGCAAGTCTATATATTAAAAATTTCTGTGTAGCGGGAAAAATAGGGATTGGTGTTATACTTTATGAAAAAGGAAAGGGAAAATTTGTTGGGGATTGGGAAAAACCCACCACACAGAAATTATGAACAAACTAAAGGTTAACTTTAATTCCCCTTTGTTTTGTTGTGGCTATATAATAACACTAAAAAAATAAAAAGTCAAGCATTTTTGCACAATAAAAATGTTAAAGATTTGTGAATATTGCACAAATAAACTGTAAACAGAAATATTTGCAGGGTGTGTAATAATTTTTTTTCAAAAAAACAGTTTTTGTGTAAAATATACAAATAATAGGCAGATAAATGTAAAAATAAACCAAAACTCAATTTATAATGGCTGGAAATTGTCAAAAAGTTTGTGCAACTTTTTTAAAAATGTTTTTTAGAAAAATAAAAATGGGGTTGAATTCTCAACCCCAAAATTTCATTAGGTTTTATTTAGCTTGTGCGTTTTCCATCTCAGCACGTTTCTGAAGTAAAGCCTCGTGGTATTCTTCCTTTGTTTTGCCTGTAAGTTTATAGAAGAAGAAAGGAACACCTGCAAGGAACATCATAATACCGTGCATAATTGTGTAGAAGAACAAGAGAGTAACCTTTGTATCAAGGCTCTGAACTGGATTTGGCACAAGGTCAGTTGGCTGAATGTAGCCGATAATTGAGCCGTTACCATAAAGAATAAGTGGAGCAACTGTACTTGCGATTGTACCACTGATGAGTGTGCCGATACCAATAACAAATGGGAAGGATGCGTCAAGACGTTTGCCTGTTTTAAGTTCGATTACTTCAAGAACATCTGCCTGGAACATAGATGGAAGAAGGTTTGATGCACCGAATTGAAGACCGATAAGGAAAAGGAATATGATAAATACTACCTGTAAAAGTGAATTTCCTGTTGTGAAATAAAGATAACCGATACCAAATGCTGCACAGTTGGCACAGAGTGAGTAGATACCACTTGCGATATAGAGTTGTCTTGCGTCAAATTTCTTTAAAAGGAAGTTAATTACAAGCATACCAACTGCAGTACCGATACCAACGGGAAGAACAAAGAGAATTTTCTTTGAAATATCGCCAAGAACTGCTGCCGCGATGAATGCTTCCATATATGTAGCAATACCACGGAAACTCTTCAAAAATTCTGAAATGATAATTGTCCACGCATATTTATTCTTAATAATGTCAACAAACCCTATAAGCGGGTTTTTCTTTTCTGCTGTATAAACTGTTCTTTCACGAACCATCTTCATGCCAAGAAGAACAGTAATAACACCAACAACACTGCAAAGTGCAGCAGAAATAATGTATTGGAGTCCCTCAACACTACGGATACTTGTTCCTGTAACTGAGTTAATAAGTTCGGTGTTATCCTTGCTCCAAATAAGACCAACAACAAGAACGATAACAACGGGAGCAGAGTTACCAACTGCGGAAGAAATACTGCGGAATGAAAGGACCTGGTCACGCTCTTTAAGGTTAGGAGTCATAACATTTGCAACCATATTGATTGAGTTGCCGAATGTACAGAAAACAGACCAGAGAACTGCAATTGTAATAATGTAGATGAAAAGAATTGTGCCTGAAAGCCCCGGAGGTGCCCAGAAAGAAAGCATCATAACGATTGCCATTGGTACCGCAACCAACAATGCAATCGGTCTGAATTTTCCACCCTTACCCATTTTGCGTCCGTCAATATACATAACTATAAAGAAGTTAAGCACAAAAGGAATAATGCCTGTCAATAGGTTGAAAAGAGATGTTTGTTCTTCAGGTAAGCGAAGAACATTAACAAGGTATGCATTACGGTTACCGCCAACCATACCCGTCATTGTTGTGTAAAAGAATACGCCCATTAAGTATAAGACAAATTCGCTTTTACCAACATGTTTTTGTTCATTTTGATTCTGAATAGCCTTTGTATTGCTCATAAAACCCTTCCTTTGCTATAAAGATAAAGCCATTATAACATATATGATTAAAATAAAAAAGACTGCTAATTTCACGAAAAAATCAACAGTCTGTTGTGTGTTTTTACTATTTTATTTAAGCTTTGCTACAACACGATGAATGGGTAGCCCCATATCGACAAATTTCTGCTCATATTCTGTAACAATATTTCCCTCAAAACTGCTCTTATGTAAATCAAGTGAGATTTCAGAAAGTACAAAGCCGTTTTGCGAAAAGCTTTCAAGTGAATATTCAAAAAATCCCTGACTATCCGTTTTCTGTGCGATAAAACCATCATCAACAAGCAATTTTTTATAAATCTCTAAAAATAATTTGCTTGTAAGTCTGTGGCTTTCGTGACGGGATTTCGGAAACGGTGTGCTGAAATTAAGATAAATTTCGCAGACAGTTTTTTCTCTCATAAAAAGCGGAAGATACTCTGCCTTCATTTCAAGGAAGCGGATATTAGTGATTCCTTCTTCCTTAACCCTTTCGCAAGCCTCAACCAAAACAGTTGGCACACATTCAATGGCAATAATGTTTTTGTCAGGATTGAGTTTTGCATATTCGCAGACAAATTGTCCTTTGCCACAACCGATTTCCATTACAATGGGAGCACTTCGTCCGAATATTGCGTCAAGGTCAAAAAAATTCTCATTTTCCTCGTCTGTGCGAAAATCAAAGGATTCCAAAGTGTAGGGAATACGCAAATCACTGCAATTTTCGCGTCTTGATGTAAGATTTCTGATTTTTCTTGGTCTCATAGTGTTTATACCTTAATAAATAAAATTGATGTTGATAAAAGTAACTGTGCAAAGAAATATGCATATAAACTTAAAGATTTAATAAACTTGCTGTCTTTTCTGCCACCTAAAAGTCTTATGCCAAGGGTAAGGTCTGAAACAAAGAAACTTAGGCTTGCAACCAAAAGGATAATAAATGAAATCAGATTGTTTCCAGCACCATTTTGGAAATATGTAACAGCAAAGACAAATGCTTTAACCAACATTCCAATGAGGAATATACCGTATAAATATAATCCGAATTGCAAGAATTTAGAATCAAAATTAAACTTAAAAACAGGCTTTAGCATAATTATAAATGCAAGGTAAACAATTAAAAATACAATGATTTCAGGCACAGTAAAGAAATTATAATCACTGATAAGGGATGCTGTTGCATTGACAAAGGCTGCAACATAGAAAATATGTCCCACAAGGAAACCCGCAGCACCAATATAAAGACAGGTCATATTTTTCTTTGATGGAATATGCATCAGAATATCGCCAAACCAACCACAAATAAGACCAATAATCATTGTCTTTGCATAGGGTGACACATTGTTTGTCATTAACATTCCGCAAATGCCTATCCCAACAAAGGACGAAGCAGCAACTAGTTTAAATGACAATGATTTCTTTGTTGGTTCAGGCCAATATGCTTTATCATACAAAGGAAGAAATATGAAAAATAAGATGTAACAAATCCCCAATAATACTTTTAATCCCATATACAATCCCTATTTCTCTTTCCTTAATAATGTTCCTGCAGGGAACACCAAATCGGTCTTGATTTTAACTATCATCATTGGATGAGGTGCAGATTCAATTTCATTACCATCTTTATCGAAAAGTTCGCTTGCTGTGAATACAACAGGCTTGGTTGATGGTTGAAGTGCATCAAGGACATCGCCACGGGAAAATTTGTTTCTCTGCTCAACGATTAAATGTCCGTCCTCATAGCCCTTAACCTCTGCCATAACATCATAGTGACGCTTGTAGCCACCCTCAAAGCTGATGTTGGCATCTTCATTAGGTGCATTAAAGTAGAAACCTGTGCAATAGTCACGATAACTTACTTTATAAACCTCATCAACTGCCCATTGCGGAGCTTTAAAATCATCTGAGGGATTTTTAAGATATTCGTCAATAGCAACACGATAAGCATTAGTAACGACTGCTGCATAATAAGCAGATTTTGCTCTGCCCTCAATTTTAAAACTTGAAATACCTGCTTTAACCATTTCAGGGATATGCTCAATCATACACATATCCTTTGAGTTAAGGATATATGTGCCTTCTTTACTATCTTGAATAGGGAAATACATTCCGTCACGTTTAACTTCCATAATTGCATATTCCCAACGGCAGGGCTGAGCACATTCGCCACGGTTAGCATCACGGTTAACAAGGTAGTTGGAAAGTAAACATCTGCCGGAAAAAGAAACACACATAGCACCATGAACAAAGCACTCAATTTCAAGTTCTTTTGGTACTTTTGCTCTGATTTCAGCAATTTCTGTCATGGATAATTCACGAGCAGTAACAACACGGGAAGCACCCATATTGTAAAACTCATTTGCCGTAACGTGGTTAACAATACCTGCCTGAGTAGAAATGTGAATAGGTACA
>JAZSBY010000119.1:0-15453 GCA_045602655.1 Candidatus Fimenecus sp.
ATAAAATGCGGTGATAGTTTGTCAAAACACCGTCTTCCTGAATGATTTCTTTTCTTAAAGCCATATTTTTGCCCCCTTTATGAAAATGTGATTGTGCCATTCCACCAAAAGGCAGTTGGTGCTCTTGTAATGGCATTTGTTGTGTCTTCAAATGTTGCTACAACAGTAATTCCCGTAAATGTACCGTATAAAGTAGCATAAGAAACGGGTGTTACATATGTGTTTGTACCTGAACCGTGGGTATATTGCCCGTTTTGAAAAAGGATAAATCCCGAACCGCTTGTAACTGTTACAACAGGCGAACCAATTATCGGAACCGTTAAAGGAATACGGAAAGTCACTTCTTTTCCTGAGGCAAGAACCATTCCTGTTGTTTTCAATGTCATTGTAAGGCTGTCACCTTGCCGCCTGTATGGTTTCCAAGTAGTCGCTGCTGCGACATTGCTCACGGCAAATTGGATATCGTGCCCGTCAAGATATGTGATGCCGTCCTCGTTTAAATAGTTTCCGTGGCCTATAACTGTATTGCCGTTTTCATTCTGCGGAACAAACACTGAACGCTCTGAACCGTCAGGTTTAATGCCATATATGATTTTTTTATTATCAACAAAACAATGATCTCTTAACTGTGTTTTGAAGCCGACATCAAAAAAACTTTCTTTTTCAGAAACCTTTCCGACAGCCATTCCCTTTCCGCTTTCGTGGAAGTGCATAATCGTGAAGCCTGTTGAAACACTTGTTGACTTTGAAACTTTACTGTGTGAATCCTCAACGGTCAACATTATGTTGTATGAAGAGCCTGTGTCTGCGGGGAAAATGAAATCTTTGCTTAAAGAAAACACATCAGTTAACTTTGTTGTTTCCCCCGTTTGAAAGCTTGATTCAGTTGTTTTCTTATACTTCAAAACAACTGTTGATTCGTTCAGATTGTTCAAGGGTGTTACAGACGAAGCATAAGAAACCTTTGCAAATGCCCCGTCATCGTTTGCCGTTCCGTTTTCATTGCATCGTCTGACAGACAGTTTTGAAACAACGGGCTTTGAATAATCAAGAACATCTGAAATTTCAACATCTGCTGTTCCCTTTCTTCCTCTTGTATCCGTAACAGTTGCAGAAATCTGAACATTATTCAGGGAAGAGACCGAACCGAGATCAAAAGAATCTGTTGTGAATTTCTTGCCTGAAGCAACGGTGTTATAAGAAACTATATCCGCACCGTAGGCAGCAGTGCTTACAAGGTCAATGTGCAAGGTTGACAAGCCCTTCACCAAGCAGCCATATTTTTCAAAAACTCCCGAAGTGTCAGTCCAGTCAACACTTACAGACGGCTTTACGCTTGACGGCATACTGCAAGTGATTGTTTTCGTATTCGTGCCGATACTCTTATCATCACAGTATGTTGTGAGTGTAATTTTAACAGAAATGCTTGTTCCCGTTGTGTTTTGGCTTGCAAGACTTAAAGGCGGAATAAACACTGCGGCTTCTTCTGTTGTTTTCCTTGCAATAGTACCCGAAGTAGAACCGCAAGTGTATGTGATTGTATGCGTGAAGTCTGAATGATTTTTTACAATAGTCAAAAAATTAAGGATACCAAGCGTTCCGTTGCTTACAACTAAGGTTGATTTATCATACACAGTGACGGTCTTTGTTGCCGTTCCCGTTCTTCCTCTCTTGTCTTTTACCGTTGCAGTGATTGTCAAAGTTCCTGAGGAAGCAAGAACACTTGTTGTCACCGTTGCAGAAGTGTATGTGCTTCCGTTTGCATTTACACTGTAAGAAGCAATTGCCGAGCCGTAAGATGTTGTCGGTGTTACTGTTATTTTGAATTTTGAATAACCTTTCACATAAACCGAATAGCCCGCAGCATCGCTCACAGTGATTTTGCAAGACGGCTTTACGCTTGACGGAATTAAGCAGGTTATTGTTTTCGTGTTTGTGCCTATGCTTGTACTTCCGCTGAATGTATTTATCGTAAACTTAACGGAAACAGAAGTTCCCGTTGTGTTCTGTGAAGCAAGGCTCAAAGGCGGTGTGAATGATACACTTGTGCTTGTTGTTTTTGTCGCAATCGTACCTGAAGCAGAACCGCAAGTATAAGTTATCGTATGCGTGAAGCTGCTTGAATTTCGGTTGATTGTCAATGTTTGAGCCGTTCCAAGTGTGCCGTTACTTGCCGTAAGTGTTGACTTTTTGGGAATGGTTGTCAATGCTTTTGAAGCTGAAGCGGATATTGTTCCGCTGTTTACACCTGTTACAAATGAAGTCGAACAGTTCAATGTCTTTGTGCCGTCAGTTTTATGTGTAACATTAACGGTCTTTGTCATAATGACTTGTGAACCGCTTGTTGTTTTTCCCGTGTTGAATTTCAGCCCGGAAAAAGAATACTTTGTGCCGTCAATAGTGATTGAACCCGTACATTGTCCCGTGACATTACTATCATCGCCCGTCCATTTCACTGTTGCTTTAACGGTGACATTTGAAGTGTTATTTGCAACGCTTTGACTGTTCTGAGTAATTGCAAGGCTGATTGTTACTGCCATTAAATTAATCACCTACCTTCAAGAATGAAAGTGAACCGTCTGAACGGGGAACGAAAGCGAAATTCCCAAACTGCGCCCTTTCATTAAGTTGAACAACAATATTTCCCGTATAGAAGTTTTCACCGTCCCACAAGCCGAATTGAACACCGTTTCGCTTGAAAATAATGCCCGCTTCGTTGTCAAGTTCAAGGGTAACAACACTGTCACCCGAACCGATTGAAACAGCCGTTTCGCCTGAAAATTTGATGTATTTATAGAGTTTTTCAAAATTCTCTGTTGCATAATCGTCTGTGTCTTTGATTTGCTTTGTAAACTCTGCTTTTATATCTTCAGAACTGACTTTCAATGCAGATGTAAGTGTTTCTTCAAGACTTGCAGCCCCTGACTGCGTGAAATAAGTTTCAGACACCTGAAGCAAGATTGAATCCACTGCCTGATTTATAAGAGAAGTCAAATAAATCTTTTCACTTGTCAAAATTTGATTTGTAACATAATTACTTTTGATTTCTGTAACAGTATTTGAAAGGCTGTGAAGTCCGTTTGCCTGTTCTTTCTGAATTTCACTCAATGTCTTGAAGTTATCACCGATCTGAATTGTTGATTTGACCTCTTCACATATATCAATAGCTTTGTTTATGATTCTTGCTTCATCGTCAATACTGAGTATCGGATTTTCAATAGGGTGATAATTACAGACATCAAAATCATCATAGTCAAGCCCTAAAAGGGACAAATCAAGAGCTGTGATTTGATATTTAACCTGTACCTTGTTATTTTGTTCAAGCCATTTTTTTGCTTTACTCAACAAGTTTTCAGGTTCAGTAACATCGTCCCATTCCTGCGTATCAGCAATAATGCCGTATTCAGCAATAGCATCTTCAACATCAATGTATTCAAGCCCGTTGTTTACACTTGTTATGTCAAGCCTTCTTTCGGTTTCAACTTCTTCTGTTGTTTCGTTGCCCTCTTCATCAGTTTTGGTGACTGTTTCTTTCAGCTTACAGCCCTGCGGAATTAATCTTGTTACGAAAGCAGACGGATCAGCTTCCTTTACTATTGATTTCATATTCTTTGAAAGTGCAATTTTCGTTGATTTTCTTTCACCGATTTCAGAAACATAGTCAATGTAATTAACACCGTCAACCACTCTCAGACGGAACTCACCGCCGAGAGTGTCAAGCAGTTTTTCTTTTAAGACTTCCCAGGTCTTTTTTCGCTGAATACCGATATACACATTATCGTTTTCGTCTGTGACCGAAAATTCACCGATAACAAACTTCTTATAGTCCTCAACCTGTGAATTGTGAACATCAATAACGTGCTGAAAAAGCCCTTTTGCAGTCCAGTTTTGAATATCAACATAATTCTGTATGCTGTCATAGAAGAAGCCGAAAAAGCTTTCACAAATACCCGATTTATAAATCAATCCGCTGTCCGTCATTTCAGGATTTACACAAAGCACCCTGCCGAAAAATTCATATCTGTCTTTGTTGGTGTTGTAAACATTAACAAGTGTCTTTCGGTCAAACAGTCTGTTAAAGCCTTTGTTTGACGGTAAAACAGTAAAAGAAAAGGTATCAATTTGATTGATACCTTTTGCAACTGTACCGCTTGAAAGTTTGCGTTCAGCATTATGAATTTGTGTTTCAATGCCGTTGTTTATTATTGTAACAATATACATTAAAAAACCTCTTCTCTGAATTTAACTGTGAATTTACCGCCCGTTTCATTCGGCTGAATAGTGAAGACACTTTCACCCACGGGAAGCATAAGGGAAGAATCTGTTGTTTCACCTTCACCGATTGAATAAGAAGAGCCGTTCAATTCAAAAACAACACTTTCAGCTTCAGCAACAAGTGCAGGTGTTATCCTGTGACTTGAATTGTTTTTGACCGTAAGTGTCCGGGCCTCATCTGTGGGAATGTCAACAGAAAAAACCTTTTCTTCATTTGACAACATATAAGGGTAAGCCGTGAATTTAACGGTTGCCGTTGTCTTTTCAATCTCTGAATCATCAAAGTCAATATCCGCAAATGTTGCATGAAAATGATAGTCTTCAATGAACGGATCGAACAAGTCTTCTTCAAAAACATTCATCAGCCAATTTTTTAAATCCCTTTTGCGGTCTTCAAGTTCTTCAGGGGTATCAGCATCAAGTTCAAGAATGTATTCAAGTTCTCTTTCTTCCCAGTAGATTTCGCCGTCTATTTTTGAAAAATCATAGGTTTTGTTTGAATGTGGGACAGTTTCTTTTATAACCTTTTTTTTCGGTTCTTTGATTTTTCTTTCAGCTACACTTGCAAGAAAATCATTGTAAGAATACTTGTCACCTATTCTTAATTGGTCAATCATTAAAAAACACCCCCATTTTTGAAAAATAAGCAAGTGCTTTCATCAGACCGCACCGCCGAGAGCTGAATTGTATGATTTTTTTGTCTACAATAAGCATTTCATATCAACTCCCTTCATCCGTTAATCAAGAACAAGATCACGGCTCAGGAATGAACTTCTTAAACCGTTCACCCGGTCGCTGTCACCTGCGGTTGCGGTTGCAAACTTTCTGCCGTTGACATTTAAGTCAATAGGTCTGTCAGCAAGTCTTTCAATCGAAGCAGCCAAAGCACCGAGATTTACAATGTTCATCTTGTCTTCAACGGTGTCTGCGATATAGTCTTTCAGCTTATCAATGGGAAGAATTGCTTCAGCCCCTGCTTCACCTGCACCCTGCAAGCCTGCACGGGTGTTGAAAATCGTAGGCTTTTTGAAAATTGCACCTTCCTTGTTCCAAGTGATTGAAAACTTCGGAAGTGAACCCATACCGCCGATGCCGAAGGGAGCTTTACCGCCTGTTACTGAAATTTTCGGTATTTTCAGTTTCGGCAAACTCCAAGAGAAGTTAAATACCTTCTTGATTTTGTCAACCGTATTTTTGATTGTGGTTCGTGCCTGTTCAATGGGCTTTGTCAATTTGTCCTTCAGGCTTGAAAAAACACTTGTTACTTTGTCTTTTATCGAAGTGATTTTTGATGAAAAACTTGAACGCAAACTTTCAATAGTGCTTACCGCTTTCGATTTTGCATTTTTTATTGGTGTAATAATTTTTTCTTTAACAAATTCAAATCCTTGTTTGAATAGGTTTTTGATTTTTGATATAAAACCATTCACCTTATTTCTGAAGCCTTCGCAGTTGTCATAAGCCAACTTGAAAGCACCTGCAAACGGATTGACAACCAACAGAAGCAAGCTTTTCCAATTATTTTTGAAAAAGTCTAAAACCTTGTTGAAAATGCTGACTATTTTTTCTTTCACTGCCGTCACTTTGTCGGAAATTGATTTTTTCAGATTTTCAAAAATCTCAACAGCTTTCTGTTTTGCAGCATTCAGCTTTTCGGTGATTTGGTTCTTAATTTCAAGAACCTTTTCTTTGACCTTTTTTGCAACCTCAATTATTTTTGCCTTGATTTTATCCCAGTTTTTAACACAGAGAACAATAACAGCAATGACTGCCGCTATTGCCGCCGCTATTGCGATATAAGGGGCAACAGCCGCCAAAGCAGCCGCCGCTTGTGCAATATGAGCTGATACCAAAGCCCACACCGTTGTAACATTTGCCGCATCCATAGCCGCCTTTACAGCCTGAACAACATTGTATGCGGTGATTGCTGCCGCAACAACACCGATTGCAGAACCGATTGCAATAAGAACACCCTTGTTTTCCTTGCCCCATTTAACAGCCGCAGAAAATCCGTCAGCCATTGCTTTGATTGCATCAGTGATATCATCAAAAGCGGGTGAAACAGTAGTCAAAACCGTGTCACCGATTTCAGCAAATGCCAATTTTGCGTTTTGTGTCGCAAGTTCAGATTCATAGCCGCCGTCAATAAGTTCATCAAAGGTGTTATCCGTTGTGCCTTTTGAATTCTTGATAGTTTTTAACATATCATTGTATTCAAATTTGCCTGATTTAATTGCATCAACAAGCATCGGACCTGCTTTTGTTCCGAAAACATCAATAGCATCACTTGCAGAAACGCTTCCGTTTTTGACACCTTCAACTAAACTTGCAAATTCGGTGTTCCCGTTCTTTCCTTCTTTCGCCCAATTTGACATTGCTTTTTTCATACCGCCAAGCATAACGGAAGAATTCGCACCTGATATTTCAAACTGCGACAAAAGGGCAACTGTTTCAGCAGTGTCAAAGCCCATTGAACGCATTACTGCACCGTTTTCACTCAAAGAGCCAGCAAGGGCAGTTACATCAATACCTGCCGTTTGACCTGCTTTTGCAAGCTGATCTAACAGTGTGCCGTATTCGTCAAGAGGTATTTCCGCATCGTTCAAGGCTCTTGAAACTGATTGCACCGCTTTTGTGCTGTCAACACCTGTTATTTCTGAGAACTTCAAAAAGTCTTCTGTACAAGATTCAAGTTTTTCACCTGTGTAGCCAAAACGGGTATTGACTTCACCGAGAGTTGAGCCGATGTCATCAAAACCGCCAACGATTTTTGAAGCAACATTTTCAAAACTTGCCGTTAATGCTTCTGCTGATTCTCCTGTTGCACCCGTTGCTTTAACAACATTGTCTGCCCCTTCGTCAACCTCATTAAAAGATTCAACGACTTTGCCTGCAGCATCAACAATTTTTGAAAGTCCTGCAGAAATAAGGTTGGCGGCAACACCTTGCATTACTGTAAAACTGTCACTTGCATTTTTTGCTGAATCTTCTACATCGTCAAGACTTTTTTCAACTTTATCAGATGCCCTTTTCTGTTCTTCAAGCTCTTTGTTGCATTTATTAACTTCTTGCTTGATTTTTTCTTCAGCATTTTGAGCATTAAGCAACTGTGTCTTCAATTTTATTGCTTCGGTTGAGTTTTCACCGAAAATTTCGACGGCTTTTTTTACTTTCTGATTAAGGGCTTCGGTTTTATCTTCTGCAACTTTAAGTTGGTTTGATAAAATCTTGTGTTTGTTTTCCAAACTTTCAATGGTTGTGCCTGTACCTTTCATTTGGGTTTCATTCAACCGCAGTTCTGCTCTTAACTCTGTCATTTCGTTATTTGCAGATTGTATCTGTTTGTTAAACTCACCCGTTTCAGCCGTAAATTTAATTTTGGCTTCGTTTTTTGCCATATTGAAAACTTACCCCCTTTCTTTTGGGTTAGTCTTTTTCTCTTTCCTTCTCAATGACATAGTTCAACCACCCGTCATAGGCTTTTTTGTTCTCTACAACACCGAGAAGAAAAGAATAATCAGCATACCAAAAGATATCTTCAGGGATTTCAAGAATGAGAACATAATAAGTGTAGTAGTCCTCAATGTCTTCAAGTTCAAATTTTGGAATGCTTATTTCTTTTCGCTTTCGGCTGCCTGTTTTGCTGATGAACGGCTGTCGAAAGCCTTCGGTTTTTTTGGATTTATTAACCTCTGCATTGCCATTCCTACCGCCTTGCGGTCAGAACCACACTTGATAATAAATTCTTCTTCAGTCATAAGGTTTTCTTCAGGCTCATTGATGTTTGCACAACGGTAAGCCGTGTAAAGAATGGTAAGGGATTCGAGTTCATCATAATCTTTCTTCTTGTCACTCATTCCGTTCATCGTTCTGTTGTAACGGTCATACAGGCTTTTGTTTTTAGCCTTCAGCAAATAAAGGACATAGAATGCAAGTGTCATTTCACAGCTTGTACCGTCTTCAAACTCAAAAACATATTTTGTATTCATAGGTTTATCCATTATGTTTCACTCCTTAATTAAAAAATTAAGGACACCGCATTCATACGGTGTCCCCCTGATTATTCAGTATCTTTTTTGTTGCCTTTTTTGGTGGTATTTTCTTCGACAACCTCTTCAACAAGCTTTATTTTAAGCTTTTCTTCAACCGTCTTGATTTCTTCAAGACGCTCCTTTGAAATAGCAAGGAATTTTCCGTCTTTTGAAGGTTCGTGAACCTTGCCTGTGTGTTTGTCGATGAATTTTTTGATAACTTTGACTTTAACTTTTGCGTTGTCTTTCACTGTCAGTCACTCCTTTAAGCTGTTGTAATTCTCACCATTTCAGGTGTAAAGTCTTCAAGCCACTTTTCAGCGACTGTTTCGTCAATCTCTGAAGCAAGGGCTTCATACTGTCCGTTGCCGAATTCATCAGGCATATAAGCCACTTCAAGTTCAATTTCGGCAACTTCTTCAGCACCGTTTTCAATCTTTGTTGCCTTGCCTGTTTCAACTGTACATTTCGGGTAAGCCTTATACTTCTCGTTGCCGTCTTCATCTTCGACAAGCTCAGTAAGTGAGAATTCCTCGTGAACGGATTCTTCACCGTAGGCATATACACCGTCAATAAGTGTTGCAAGTTTCATTCCGAAAATCTTGACATACCAAGCCCAGGGGCAGTGAAGAGAAATCTTCATCACACCTGTTCCGGTGGGCTTAACTCTTTTCTTTCTTACAACACCACGGCATTTCTTTGTGATAACCTTTACATCGGCTGTGTCTTCAACAGTACCGATACATTCAGCAAATTCGTGTTTTTCAGAATCTGCAAACTTAACACCTATCTTGCGTGCTTCGTATTCTGAAAAAACTGTTTTCTGTGCTGCACTCATTTTATAACCCCTTTCGGTTTAAGATTTTTAATTGTTTTCAAAACTGTCAGTCAGTTTTTTAATGCAGAGATCAACTATTGTTTCTTGCTGTGCTTCAGCACCTTTCAAGAAAAACTGTTGATTGCCTGCGTGTTTTCTTGTGTTTGTGCCGTCGTCAGGAAAATACAAATACTGATAGTTTTTTGTTGCCCTGACTTCAACAAAAAGATTTCCTTTCAAATCGGTCAAGGATTTTGCCGATTTTGCGGCGGGCTTCTTGCCTTTCCAAGTTCTGCCCGATTCAGGCATTAAATTTCTGATAGCATCTTGAATCAGTTGACTTCCTTCTGTGTGAAGAACATCATTAATAACTTCTTCAGCATCTCCCGGAAAGTTCTTGATTGCATTCTGCAAGCGGTCAAATTCGGTTGCATCAAATCGAAAGACAGCCATTTAACACACAGCCTTTCGGGGAATATAGAAGTTTATTGAAAACATTTCAACAACGGTGTTTGTTCCGGGCTTTGTAACATAGTCATAAGAGCCGCCGTCACTGTCTACCCTTACACCCTTAATTGTTTTCAATGCTTCAATAACTTCTTCTTCAAGACCTTCAGGAATGAAATCTTCACGGATTATGTGAACCGCATATTCTGCTGTATAGCCTGTCTTGTTCTGATTCGGTGACAATTTCACACGGTTGAAAACTGTGTAATTCCACAAAGTTTCCTTCATTCTGTTATCAACAGCCCCGTAAAAAACATTTTCGTCAATCTCTTCAAGTTTTTCTTTGATATCATCAAGAATCAATATTCTTCACCCCCTGAAGATACAGCCACATTTCATTTTTCCGCTTGTCAATATCAAGATAAGAAACATCGTACAAATAGCCGTCAATCACTGCTTTGCACTTGTTGTCAACACCTTTATAAAGCGGTGTTTTGATTTTAAGAGAAAGTGTAAAATCGTGCTGCAATGCAAATTCAATGTCCTGTTCTCTCTTTGATGCTTCTTCAAAGGCAAGTTTAACAATGTGTTCCATATCATCAAGTGTCTGAACATTTTTCTTTGCAGAAAAATCTGTTTTCCGCCCTTCTTCTTCACGGTATATGGAAACAACACCGTCATTGTAGCGGCTGAATTTAGGCTTCTGCATCGGTGTTTTCCCCTCTTTCAAGGAACTGTGCAACCTCATTTTTTGCCCTTACCTGTGAAATACTTTCAGCGTAATTGTCGAAAAACTCATTCAAAGAATGATTCCATTCATACAAACAGTAAGAAAGCATAAGATTGTTTTCAACTCCGGGCTTGCTGAAGTCAAAATTCTTGTCTGTTATCCCCAACCTGTGGATAAGGTCGGGGATAGCATTTTCAATAATTGCAGTCAGTCGCTTTGTTGTGTCTTCATCACTCCAAGTGATGTTACACTTTCGTTCTACCTGACTTAGCAAGGTTGAATTAAACATAATTTACAACCTTCTTTCTGTGTAGAATCAAGCAGTCACAGTTTCTTCACGGTTGAGAACTGTAATGTAAGCAGCTTCAAGACCGCTGATGTCAAGGAAAAGAGCAGAAGTGTTGTCAAATGCTCTGCCTGTGCCGTACTGCTTAATCTTGAATGCTCTCTGGTCTTCAAAGAACTTGTATTCGTCTGAATACTCAATAACACCGTTCTTTTCACCGCCCATTCCCATAAAGAATTCACCTTCAAGGAAAAGAACCGCTTCACCGTCTTCAAGGACATTTTCAATACAAACATCTGTCGGAATGGGGAAGAGGTCATTCACATATACACCGTTTGTATTGAGAACGGTTGTTGCAGGCATAACCTTTGTAAGATAATCATTCTGATTACAAATCAATGTAACCTTTGTGAAACTTCTCTTCTTACCGTCTTCAGTTTTTGCCATTCTTGCACAAAGTGCACCGTATTCAGTAGGGGCGAAACTCTTAACGGGAATCTTTGTTTTGTTGGGATAGCCTGTTTCTTCATTTATTGAAACACCCTTGTGAATGTCTTTAATAAGACCGATAGGCTGATTTTTACCCGTACCTTTGACAATACCTTCAACAAGACCTGTAAGAAGGGCTTCTTTCAGGCAAGTTCTGATATATCCGTCAAGGAATGCAGGACCGAGATCAAGCATACCGTTTTCAATGATAGCGAAAGCGGAAAGTTTGTTCTGATTGATGTCAATTACCTTGAAGGAAGACTTGATTTCCTTGATGATTTCATCAGTAATCTGCCCCCATACAGCGGTCTGTGTTGCGTGGTCATTAAGAACCCACTTTGTGATATATCCGACATACTGAAAGTTAATCTTCTTAAGAAGCGGATGTTCTTCCTGAAGGTCTTTGTAAACATCGGTGATAATAGTTGTAGGCATGAGGTCTTCTTCGTTGTTACCGCCGATGATTTCTGTGAATGCCTGTTTAGGATTGTTTGATTTAAGGGCATTGATAACCTTCTGATACCACTTTGTTTCCTTGCTTGTAAGCTGTCTGTAACCTCTCTGTGCAAGGATAGCGGCATCGTGGGATTCCTGAAGGTCAGAGAAGTCTACCTTCACCTGTTCTGTGATTGAATCGTGAAGAGCCTTCCAAGCTTCCTTGATTTCGTTTTCGTCACCGCTTTTCATTGCGGCAAGAATTTTCTGCTGATATTCGTTTTCGTTTGCAAATTTCTTCATTGTGTATCAAATCCTTTCTTTGATTTATTTTATAAGTGCATTAAAAAATCCACTCCATAATTGAGTGGGTTCGTTTTCGTCAGTTTCGGTGTCTTCTTCCTCTTCTGACTGTTCTTCTGTGTCCTGTTCCTCTTCATCATCAGGATTGTTTTCTGAATCGGTTTCAGGCTCATTTTCGGGGTTTTCTTCTTCCCCAGTGTCATTGTCGGGTTCTTCCTGTTCTTCATCATCAAGGTCAATTTCAGGCTCTTCTTCATCATTTTCTTTTTCCTGATGTGCCTTGATGATGTTGAACAGTTGAAGCCAAGCACTTTGACTTGCTTTTTCGTTTTCCGTCTTGTCAACTGCTGTTACAAAACCGTATGTCAATGCTTCATCGGGTAAAATCCAAGATTCATTGTTCATAAGGTTTTTAATTTCTTCTTCACTTAATGAAGAATGGGATTTGTAGGCTTCAACGCTTGCCTGTGTGATTTTTTCAAGGTCGTCTGCCTGTTTGCGAAGTTCTGCGGAATTGCCGACAGCATAAGTCCAAGCATTATGAATCATAAGCAAAGACGATTCATTCATAATTCTTTCATCACCTGCCATAAAAATGACGGATGCGATTGAACAAGCAAAACCGTCACAATAGGTTGTAACCTTTGCTTTGTGTCTTCTTAATGCGTTGTAAATTGCCAAACCTTCGGCAACCTCACCGCCGTATGAATTGATATATACATCAATCTGATTGACATCACCGAGGGCTTCAAGCTGTTTTGAAAGACTAACGGCAGAAACTTCACCGAGTTCTTCCCACGGCCAAGAAGTTATATCACCGTAAATGTTAAGTGTTGCTGTCTGTTTCTTTTTAACAAGGGAAAAGAATTTTTTGTTCTTCTTCATTTACTCACCCCCTTTCCCTGTTTCAAGGTTGTTCAACATATCTTCAGCAGGCATATAGTTTTTTGTCATAAAATAACTTGTGCTGAAGTCTGTTTTCAATTCACGAAGTCCGGCTGCCTTTCGTGTTTCATCAACACAAACGAAGCCTGAAGAAATACCCTTATCAACATTTGACATAATTTCAAACAGGTCAATGTGATTTACGCAAGTTGTATCAACAACAACTTCACAGCCTTTTTGCCATTCTTCAAATGTGTAATATTTACGGGTGATTTCTTCACCTATCATTGCAGCAAACGGATCAATGCAATCTGAAAGAAAAGCATTGCGGATTTCTTTCATATTCGTAATATTGCCGTACATCATCGAAAGCGGAATTTTCAAAGCCTGTGCAACAACTTCAAATGTTTCTTTTCGCATTGAAATAATATCTGAAGTGTCTTTCGGTGAAGCACCGCCCTGTATTTCCTGAAGGTCTATGCCCTTAAACTGCGGGTAAACTGCATTGTTGCTATTAATGAAAGAATCCAACTGTGCTTTCAGACATTCTTTGTATATCTTTGTGAAATCTGAATCCCCGGCTTCATACTGGTCAAGAACCATTTTGTATTTTGTTGCATTTGTTCTCTTATACGCTGACAGAGCCTGTGCAATGACTTCACTGTATTGACTGTAAAGTTTATCAACAAGGATTTTGACATCATCATTGCTTAACTGAAAGAAAAACACATCTCTTGCCTTCAGCTTATTTTTCATCGTATAGCTGTTAAAAGTCACATTTGAAAAAATGTTTTCCTGTAACGGGTTTGCATCATCAATGACAAAATCATCGGCACAATAAATGTAGTCACCTTTCTGAGCCACTAAAGCAGAGCCGTATAAATAACACTGTTCAACAATTTTATTAATAAACTGACTTGAATTGTTATTCGGATTCGGTGACACATTTAATTTGTAATATAATTTATCTTTGACTTCTATTCCGTCTTCATAGGTCTTGAATTCGCATTTGCTCAAAGTGTTTGCTATGTACGATATGCCGATGTGAAGGGCAAGTTCTTTGAAAGCAAGCTGTTCAAGCAGCTTGTATGTCACAGCTTCAAACTCAGCCGTTTCAACCTTTTTGTCAAGAAAATTAAAAAGGTTATATTTTCGAGCCATATTTTTTCACCCCCTTTTGTGAATTATGAAAAGATAATAGGTTCTAAAAAGGCAAAATTCACCTTTTCCGGGATTTCTTCTTCAAGCGTAACAGCAGAAACAAAAGCCATAAAGCCGTCTGTTTTGCGGCTTTTCGGTTCGATTTTGCCATACTTGAAGTTGTTGTTCGGTGCAGGTTCAAGTTTTGTGTTGTTTGTAAACCACCGCATAAGGGGATCATCTCCCCAAATGATTTTATTCCCGATAAACCAAGAAGCAATTTTCGGTTGAACAAGCATAATATCTGCAGGTCGAACAAGCTTGACTTTTTTTTCTCTTGCTTCAAAGCCTATATCAGCCAAAGCTCTTGAAAGAATCGCATATCTATAATTGTCTATTGCGATTTTTTCAATTTTGTATATTGCTTTTTGTTGTTTTACCCAGTCCGCAATAAGTGCCGGGTTAATTTCAACATCATCAACGATTGTCAATAATCCTCGCTGCTCCATTTCCTGAAGCGGTATTTTGATTCGGTGCTTATCGGCTGAAGCGGTACAAAACCAACTATGATGAATGCCATAGTATTTGTTTTTTTGTTTGAACAAAAGAAACGCTGATGCAAAATCAGTTGTTTTTGTAAAATCAAGACCGCAAACACAAGGTTGACCTTTAAGGTCAGGCAATTCACCGTTTGTCTTCAAAATGTTTTCCCAGCTTGCAACCTCAGTGTCTTTTCTGCCCTGCGGTCTGTTCATTCGCTTTGTCATAAATGCGTGATTGATAACGGGATCAAGCAAATAGTCCTGATATTCTCCACGCATTTGTTTTCTTAATGTAGGAAGCCAAGGAAGTGACGGGTTTGCTTTTTCCCAGTTTGCTTCATTGTGAACTTCCTTTTCATCATCAAGCCAACAAATAAACGGCAAGAAGCCGTTGTCAGGCAACTCACCGTTAAGGATTTTTTTACTTTTTTCAATAAGTTGGTCGAGCGGTCCTTCTCGCACATCACCGTTTGTTGAAACATAGCTTCTGCGGGGGTGTCTTTTCTTACCTAAGCCCGTTGTGAAAACATTGATGTTTTCCCAGTTCTCATAAGCGTGGGGTTCGTCAAAGTCAACCTTGCCGCTTCTCAATCCGTCTTTACCTCTCGGATTGTTCGTTCTGTACTTGATTGTTGAGTGCGTCTTCAGATTTTGTATTTCTGTTTTAGTCCATCTGAAAAACTTTCTCAGTTTCTTTGTGTGTTGTGGATTCTCTAAAATTTTATGAATATCATTAAAAGTTGTTTTTGCCTGCTCTTCACTGTTTGCACAAATGTCAATGTCATATTCTTCAATACCGTTTGTGTCGGTTATCAAGCAGAAATCTTCAAATGATAAATAAGCATTTTTGCCGCCGCCCCTACCCATAAGAGCAAATAGGGTGTCCCAGCGTGGTTCATCATCTGTTGTAAAAATGCAGTTATGAAGAACAAAACAAAACTTTTCCCAAGCAAACAGCTTGAACGGAAAATATTTCTGATATGAAAGGTATTTTTCAATCTGTTCTTCATCGTATATAAGCTCTTCTGTTTCAAAGGCTCTTTTTACCAAAGCAACAAGAAGCTTTTGTTCCT
>JAZSBY010000120.1:0-19838 GCA_045602655.1 Candidatus Fimenecus sp.
TTTTTATTACATATTTTGAATATTTTATTCATTTATACACGATTTAATGTATAAAAGTGAGTTTTCAAGGTATAAAACAGTTGATAAATTTGAATTTGTCGGGATGTTTTCGATACACCAAATGAGTTGTAATGCAGGGTCGGGTAAATCTCGCCAGCCCCTACAATTTACCAAATTGATAAAATCATAATTTCGAATTTCGCATTTCGAATTTAGTTCGACAAACTCTCAATTTATATGCCAAAACGACAAAGGCGGGGTCAATGCCCCGCCCAAACTGTTATTTTACATTATTTACTTGTACAATTTCTCCTGTTGCGGCTTTATCAACTGTGAATGTAATTGCATCGCCCACATTGAGAATTACAATTTTTTCCGCATCCTTCACTGCAACCTTATAGTATGTTGCATTGTCTGTGAGTTTAATGTAGAAATAAGTTTCACCACCTGTAATGGTACTTCTTATTTCCTCAACTGTGCCTGTTACATCAATGGTTTCAACCTTTGGTGCATCAGGTGTCTGTTCCTCACCCATTGAGTCAACATCAACATCCACATTAACACCACTCTTTTCGAGTTCAGATGCGTAATTTTCAATACACTCCGTAAGATTTGAACCAACGCCAACTATTGTTGACTGCTCAACATTAACCATTGCATACATCTTAACAAACTGACTTGCATCCTTAAGAGCCATAAAATATGTTGGCTCGCCACTCACATTGAGAAGAAGCGGGAATGTTGCAACATAGCCTTTTTCCTGAACCTTACCTTGTGCAGAGGTTCTTGCTGTTTCTTCAAGAGCACCTGCTTGTTGGTAATAAACAGCCTCTTTTGTTCTCTGGTTAATAAGAACAAAGCCGATAATTGACTGGTCGGAGCTTATAGATGTTACGCCTGTATACATATAAACATCATCGTTAAGTGCTAAATAGTTATAGCCCTGACTTGTAACACGAACATTTTCCTGACCGATAATTGAATTCCAGAAGCCCTGATTATATTTACCATAGTAATTATACTGCTGATTTACGATTGTTGAAGAATAAACTCTGTCAATCCATTGAAACTCTTTATCATTTACAAATTTATCAGTGGGGAGCTTTGTTGTCCCATCAAGACTTGTTGAGATAAGAGTTGTGTCACCATTGATTGAGTCAACAATAATTGCACCAATTACATCTGTTCCGCCAAAAAGACCAATTGTCTTATCAAGTACGGGAACAATCCAGAATGGTCTGCCTGTTTCGTCGATTTCAAATGACGGGTCACCAAACATAAGTGTAGGATACTTAAAGCGGACATGACGGATAAGATATTCGTTAAAATGCTCTGCAGGTGAATATTTCATACCCTCTTCGAGTCTTACAGGCTCAGCCTTCTGAGTTGTCATATCAACAATGATATATGCCGGAATACCGTTCTTTGTGTTTTTAAGCCATTTGAAAACATCGCCGTAATCAAGTGACTGCACACGGACAGGAGTACCTTTATAGTTAATCTGTGTTGAGTAATACTCATTTACAACAAACTGTGAAACATAGTCAGAAAGGTCACCTAAAGCACGGGTTGCAAGCATATTTGATGAGTCCTTATCAAGACGAGGTACACTCTGGAAATCAATTTCAGCAATATCCTCTGCAAAGTCGCCTTCTTTAACATCAATAATCTTTGCATAGTCCTTTGCGCGGAAAAATTCTGCACCTGTGACAAATCCTATTGCCACAACTACAACAAGAGCAAGGATAAGTATAATGGGGATTTTAACCTTATTCTTTGCATATTCCATATACTCAGGACGAAAATATGCCTTTGAAACCACACCAAATGCAGCGATGTATGATATAATTACTACTGCAAGATAAATATAAAGTTCAATTGCCTTGAAATTAAGTGCAGGGAGCATAAGATAATAGGCAATCCCGGCCACTACTAAAGAAACCAAAAGACTGACAAGAACTTTCTTCCATGTGCTTCCTTTTGGTGTTTCAGGAACAATTCTTTTGTTACCGAAGTCCACATTGATTGGGTCCATAATTTTTACCTCTTTTCCATAATATGTTAATAGTATAGCATAATTCTTACACAAAATACAATATTATATTCACATAAAATAGAATTTGTCCGTTTCTTTACTCCAAAATCGGAGTAAATTATAGTCTTCCCACTTGGAAATGACGGAAGGTGGAATAATGATACTTACAAATTTGATTCTGCCGTTAACAAGTATTTTAATGCACTTATAAATTTCTTGACAAACCTACAAAACATTTGTATAATAACTTTTGCAAATTCAATATGCTGCTATGGCTCAGGAGGCAGAGCACGTCCTTGGTAAGGACGAGGTCACCGGTTCGAATCCGGTTAGCAGCTCCAAAAAAATCCAAGTCTTTCGACTTGGATTTTTTACTTATTCACTATTAACTATTCACTCTTCACTAAATCGAATTCAGGATTTTTTAATCTATTACCTTATACCCTTGTTCTTCAACTGCTTTTTTGAGAGTTGCGGGGGCTGCATCTGCATCAAGAGTAACGATTGCTGTGCCGTCCTTGTGGCTTACAATTGCCTCTCTTACCTCTGCCACACCTTCAAGTGCTTTTTTTACATGTGCCTCACAATGCGGACACATCATACCTTCAATTTTCATTGTGATTTCCATAGGTTGTTTCTCCTTATATTTAAATTTGATTTTTTTATCTTTCTTACTGTTGTGAATGTCTTTAAAATTAAGTCGCAAGGCATTTGACACAACGCAGAATGATGACAAACTCATAGCCGCAGCACCAAACATCGGGTTTAATTCCCAACCAAAAAGGTTTATAAATGCACCTGCTGCAAGGGGAATACCGATTGCATTGTAGAAAAATGCCCAGAAAAGGTTTTCGTGGATATTTTTAAGAGTTGCACGGCTAAGCCTGATTGCAGATGATACATCGGAAAGTTTACTGTTCATAAGGACAACATCTGCCGAATCAATAGCAATATCCGTACCTGCACCGATGGCAATTCCAATGTCTGCTCGTGTTAATGCAGGAGCATCGTTGATTCCGTCACCAACCATAATGACCTTGCCTTTATCACGAATCCTACGGACAACCTTTTCCTTTCCGTCAGGCATAACCCCCGCAATTATCTCATCAACACCTGCTTGGGTTCCTATTGCATTGGCAGTTTTTTCATTGTCCCCTGTAAGCATAACAACACGGATACCCATATTCTGCAATTCCTTAATTGCTTTCGGACTATCATCTTTAATTGTATCTGCTACTGCTATTATGCCCAAAAGTTCACTTGGGGTGCAGAACAACAAAGGGGTTTTCCCCTTTTCGGCAAGTGCTTCCGTAAGTTTTACAATTTCAGCATCAACAGTTACTTTCTCCCTTATGAATTTAAGACTGCCACCATACAGAGTTTTCCCGTTTAATTCTCCGGTAACACCGTTTCCTGAAAGAGATTCAAAATTCTGTACATCTAAAATGTGTATTTGACTTTCATTTCCCTTTTGTACAATGGCTTTTGCCAACGGATGCTCACTTTTTATTTCAAGGGAATAAGCATAAGTTAAAAGTTCATTTTCCGTTGTATTTGTTGGAATTATATCCGTAACTTTTGGTTTACCCTCGGTAATTGTACCTGTTTTATCAAGGACAACAGTATTTGCTCTGCCTGTTTCTTCAAGAGAAACTGCAGTTTTAAAAAGAATTCCGTTTTTAGCACCTACGCCATTACCAACCATAATTGCAACCGGAGTAGCAAGTCCCAATGCACAAGGGCAACTGATAACGAGTACGGAAATTCCACGAGCCAAGGCATATCCGAAGGTCTGCCCTGTAATAAGCCATATAATTGTAGTGATTACTGCAATTGATATTACAATCGGCACAAAAACGCCCGATACTTTGTCGGCAATTTTTGCAATTGGTGCTTTTGTGGCAGCAGCATCACTAACCATTTTAATTATCTGTGAAAGGGTTGTATCCTCGCCAACCCGCAGAGCTTCACATTTAATAAAGCCTGACTGATTTATTGTGCCGCCTGAAACCTTGTCACCAACTGTTTTATCAACGGGGATGCTCTCTCCTGTAAGTGCTGACTCATCAACTGCAGTGTGACCGTCAACGATTACACCGTCAACGGAAATCTGCTCACCGGGACGGACAATGAAAACATCACCTTTTTGCACATTTTCTATCGGCACTTCTGTTTCAACACCATCTGCAAGAATTGTTGCAGTTTTGGGTGCTAATTTCATTAAAGATTTAAGTGCGTTTGTGGTTTTGCCCTTTGACTTTGCTTCCAGCATTTTCCCCACAGTAATAAGGGTTAAAATCATAGCGGCTGACTCAAAATAAAATCCGTGTAAATAATGATGAGCCATATCACCGCTTACTGTAAACATTTTTATAAGTAAATATGTGCTGTATAAAAATGATGCACCTGAGCCAAGGGCAACAAGAGTATCCATATTAGGAGAGCGGTGCAAAAGACCTTTAAAGCCGTTTATGAAGAATTTTCGGTTAATTATCATTATAATAATGGTCAGCACAAATTCTATAACACCAATGACAAGCGGGTTTGCGATTGGCAAGTACCATCCCCACATAACATGTCCCATTGAGATATACATTAAAACTATTAAAAATCCCAAGGATAATAATACTCGCCTTTTAAGTTTAGGTGTTTCGGTATCCTTTAATGCATCCTCTTTTGAGGGTGTATTTTTTTCATCTTTAAGACTTGCACCATAACCTGCATTCTCAACTGCAGAAATGATTTTTCGAGTATCAATGTCACCCTCAACACCCATTGAATTAGTAAGAAGACTGACAGAGCAGGATTTTACGCCGTCAAGGGAATTGACTGCTTTTTCAACTCTTGCCACACAGGCAGCACAACTCATACCTGTAATATTAAATTGTGTCATATTCTCACCTTCATTCACAAAAGGACGGTTCGTGAACCGCCCTACAAAAAATCAATCAATATTATTTGGACAGAAATTAAAAACAGAGTTATTTTTTGTGTTCGCGTGAAGCGGTTAAAGTATTTTTAAGAAGCATTGTTATCGTCATTGGCCCTACACCACCCGGGACAGGGGTTATGAATGAGCATTTATCCTTGACTTTCTCAAAATCAACATCGCCACAGAGTTTTCCTTCTGCGTTTCTGTTCATACCGACATCAATTACAACTGCACCGTCTTTTACCATATCTTCTTTCACGAAATATGCAATACCCACTGCAGCAACGAGAATATCTGCTCGTTTTGTTACCTCTGCAAGGTCTTTTGTGCGTGAATGACAGATTGTAACCGTACCATTCTGACCGAGCAGGAGCATAGCCATTGGCTTGCCTACAATATTACTTCTGCCGATTACAACACATTCCTTACCCTCAACGGAAATGTCATAGTATTTCAGCATTTCCATAATTCCTGCAGGTGTGCAAGGCAAAAATGAATGGTCCCCAATCATAATATGTCCTGTATTTACAGGGTGGAATGCGTCAACATCCTTATGGGGTACAATTGTATTGAGGATTTTTTTCTCGTCAATGTGTTTTGGTAGTGGCAACTGGCAGAGAATACCGTCAACATTGTCGTCATTGTTAAGTTTTTCAACTAACGCTAATAATTCGACCGTTGTTGTTTCTTCGGGAAGTGCATACTCAAAAGATTCCATTCCGACTTCCTCGCAACCTTTTTTCTTGTTATTAACATATACTCGTGATGCAGGGTTATTACCCACAATAACAACAGCAAGTCCTGTTTTTTTGCCCTGTTTTTTAAGGACCTCGACCTCTGCTTTAATCTCATTTCTTACAGATGCAGAAACCTCTTTACCATCAATAATCTTATACATTTTCTCGCACCTCCGTTGTTTTTGATTTTTTTAGTTTAATGAATTTGTAAATTGTAAGTGCTGTACAAACAACAACTATCGCAAGGGACAACAACTGTGACGCACGAAGATTTGTGTTGCCGATATAAAGGCTGTCTGTACGAAGTCCCTCAACGATTGTTCTTTCAATACCATAGATAATTCCGTAGCCCAAGAATAACTGTCCGTCGAATTTATAGAATTTCTGGCAAACAATGTAAAGGACTATAAATCCAAAAAGACACCAAAGTGATTCGTAAAGGAAAGTTGGATGTACCGGTAAATTAGGGTCCATTTCAATACCATTTTGTGCAAATTCTGCTTGATTGTTGTTTATGTAAGCAACAATCTTATCGCTTGTCATACCCCAAGGAAGAGTTGTGTTAGTTCCAAATGCTTCCTGATTTGTAAAGTTACCCCATCTACCGATACCCTGACCAATAAGCAAGCTCATTCCGAAAAGGTCAAGCAATTTGATAAATTTAAGACCTGTTTTTTTACAAACAAAATACGCAACTATAATTCCACCAATAATGCCACCGTAAATGGCAAGTCCACCTTCCCAAATTCTGACTATATCTGCAAGATGGTCCTTGTAGTAATCCCATTGAAAGATAACATAATAAAGTCTTGCACCTACAACAGCACCGATAATGCCGTAAATCAGCACATCCACCATACTGTCAAGGCTCATTTTCCAAGTGTAAGCCTTTCTGCCGCCAAAAATGGCAGCAAGAATAAGTCCCAACGCAATAAGCACGCCGTAAAATTTAATTGTAATAACTCCGTCACCCATTGGAATTTCAAGGAAATTTGCATATACATCAAATTCCCAACCAAGTTCCGGAAACTCAACAAGAGTATGGTCTGTTAAAAACTTCATAAGCTTTTCTCCTTATTTCTGCTTAATTACTGACATCGAAGAATTTTCAATATTAAACGCCTCTTTAAGACGACGGTTAATATCCTCTGCAGTAATGCTTTCAAGTATTTTAAGCTGGTCAAAAAGACCTTCTCCGTTAAAATATGCACTGATTAAAGAATTGCTTATTGAATCAATACTGTCAAAATCCATAATGAGGCTGCCGTAATGCTTTTTCTTGATTCTCTGGAAGGAGTCCTCATCAACACCTGTTTCCATAAGTTTTGTAATTTCTTTATTTATTCTTTCACGGACTTTTTCGTAATCGGCACTCTCACCGTTGAAGATATGGGCAGAATATCCGTAACCCTCAAAATACTCCGTATCAAAGGTTGTGTTGATTAAGTTATCATTAAGCATTTCTTCGTAGAGTGAAGATGTTGGTCCTGCAATAATATCAAGTAAAATTCCGCTTTCCATTGATTCTTTAAGAGTTCTCAATGGAGTTTTGATATCCTCTTTAAAGCCGATTGCAAAAATCGGGAGAGCAACGGACAAGTTTTTAATTGCTGTTTTTTCCACTACTGTTGCAGGTTCTTTGCAGAATTTACGCTCTATTCCCTTACTCTCTTTTGGTTTGAGCATTTTGTCGGCAATTCTGAGTACTTGTTCTACGGTTACATTACCTGCAACTGCAAGAGCCATATTTGCAGGGTTATAGAATGTGTTGTAACACTCATAAAGTAAATCTGCAGTAATATGACTTATTGACTCAACTGTACCTGCAATATCAATTCTTACCGGGTGCTCATGATACATAGAGCGAAGCAACACGAAAAGGGATTCCCATCCGGGTTCATCCTCATACATTCTGATTTCCTGACCGATAATACCCTGTTCTTTCTGTACTGTCTGCTCTGTGAAATACGGATTGCTTACAAAATCCAACAATATCTCAAGAGATGCCTCAAAATTGCCCGTACAAGTGAAAAGGTAACAAGTTTTATCAAAAGATGTATATGCGTTTGCAGATGCACCGGTTTTTGCATATCTTGCAAAGGCATCCAGCTCTTCGCTTTCAAAAAGCTTATGCTCTAAAAAATGAGCAATACCCTCGGGAACCTCCGTGAATCTTTCGTTTCCCTGGAGTTTGAAGCAGGTGTCAATTGAGCCGTATTTTGTACCGAATACAGCATAGGATGAAGAAAAATTTTCCTTTGGATAAACAAAAATTTTAAAACCTGACTGATGGTCAATTTCAAAATATGAATCCTTGAGGAGGTCATTTTTAATCTCTTTAATATTAGTCATTGTTTTCCTCCCCTTTCAATAAATAAACTGTGTCAACGCTTACTTTCTTTGCACATTCAATTACTTGTTCACGGGTAACAGCGCCGATTTTCTTTGCAAATTCTTCTCCGCTGATAATTTCTTCATCACATTCCTGAGAACTATAAAAATTACAAACTGCAACAGGTGAATCTTCAACCCCTTTAAATGCGTCGCAAAGAGCAATAATTGATGAGTTGAAGTCCTCGTCTGTGAACTCACCTTTTTTCATAATATCAAGTTGATTAAGAATCTCAGAAAGTGCTTTTTCGTAGTTTTCTTCTTCAATACCGCTTTGGATAAGAATAATTCCTTTTTCACGAATCAGCCTTGCACCACAGTAGTAGCAAAGGCTCATTTTTTCACGGACATTAAGGAAAAGTCTTGAATACGGACCACCACCAAAAATATCCGTCATAACTCGATATGCGAAATAGTTGTCATTTGAGTCTTTCATACCTGCACGAAGTCCGATTACAAGCTTTGCCTGGTTAACATCCATTTCTTCTTTAAAATAACGGATTTCCTCTGCCTCTGTAACAAAAATTGTTTCAAGAGTAGCAGGGTTTCTGTTTTCGATTTTTTCTGCAAATGCCTTAAACTTTTCCGTAAGCATTTCACCGTCAACACTACCACAAGCAGTGATTACAACGGTGGCAGTCTGAAGCATATTGTTATAGGCATCTGAAAGTTGCTTGTTGTCAAGGCTTTTTACACCTTCTTCAAGTTTTTCATTGTCAATTCCGTAGGGCTCATCCTTACACATTAACTGACGCAAGCGAGAAACTGCATAAGCCCTTTTATCATTCTTCATAGCCTCAATATTCTCAAGAGTGAAACGAATTTCTCGTGCTGTAAAACCTTCATCAAAACCATTTTCCGTAGCATTTGGATTTTGAAGGATTTCTATAAGAAAATCAACTGCTTCCTCTGAAATGGAATTGCCGTCAAGGCTGAATTTATCGTCAAGAATTTCCATTGAAAACCTTATTCTCACTTTTTCACCAACAGTTGAAACCGTTGTATCAAAGCAAGCATCGTACATACCCTCAACTTTTGAGTTGAAAGCCTTTACGGTATTGTATTGCTTTGAAGTATGCCCCATATAGGATGCGAGTACATTCTGTGCAGGAAAATACTCACCTATTGGCAGAAAGAAATCCACTTTAATACAGTTTGTTTTAAACTTATCACTTTTTACACAGAGCAGTTTTACACCTTTTGAAATCTCTGTATACATTTTGTTGTTCATTAGTTTGTCACCCTTATTATATAGATAATTTAATATACCACATTTTATCTGTTTTTTCCACTATTTTGCAAATTTACTTTTCCTTATTTTTCAATTATTTTTTCCTCTTTGGTATAAATTACTCTTTTTACCACTAAAATATAGTTGTAGTAACACAAAAATCGTTGACTTTATCTTTAATTTAGACTAAAATAGATAAGATATCAAAAAATATTATGAAAGGAAGCATTATGAAAGTAGTTTACAATCTTCAAAAAGCAAGTCTTGGCTTTACCCTTGACCGTTTGCTTAAATACATCGACAAAGACCCACAAGCTAATATTGTAAAACTAAGTAAAAAGATTGAGCCTATCTTCAACAAAATTTTCCCACCTGAGAATTTTAAAAAAATTCAGGCGGTGGCACAGGATAAGGATAATATCTGGACACAATTTGCTATCAGTCTTGTAAATGATATTGACAGAAATGTGCTTAAACAGATGCTTCTTTCTTTTGGTATTGATGCAGGTCTATACGGCACAAAGGCAGTAAGAGCAAACCGTGAGAAATATAAGTGTAATATTCCTTTCAACATTCTTTTTGACCCTACAAGTGCCTGCAACCTTAACTGTAAAGGTTGTTGGTCAGCAGAATATGGTCACAAACAGAATTTAACCCTTGATGAGATGCAGAGCATTGTTACTCAAGGCAAGGAATTAGGATGTCATTTCTATTGGCTTACTGGTGGCGAGCCCCTTATTAAGAAAAAAGAGGTTTTAAAAATCTGCGAAGATAACAAGGATTGTATTTTCCTTATTTTCACCAATGCTACTCTTGTTGACCAGGCTTTTTGTGACGAGATGAATCGTATCGGCAACATCACTCTTGCGTTGAGCCTTGAAGGTAATGAGGAGTCCAATGACTGGCGTCGTGGCAAAGGTGCTTACGAAACAACACTTAAAGCCATGGATTTACTTAAAAAGAACAAGTGTATTTTCGGTCTTTCTGTTTGCTACACGAGAAAAAATCTCGCAACTGTTACAAGTGACGAGTTTGTTGATTTTGCCATTGAAAAAGGTGCTAAATATATGCTCAATTTCAACTATATGCCAGTAGGCTATGGTGGAGATAAAGAGCTTATTCCTACACCTGAACAGAGAAAAGAACTCTACTTCTGGAATAAGAAAATGCGTAACGGTAAAACCGGCAAACCGATTTTCATTATGGATTTCCAGAATGACGGTGAATATGTGGGCGGTTGCATCGCAGGTGGACGAAACTATTTTCACATTAACTCTGCAGGTGATATTGAGCCGTGTGTGTTCATTCACTTCTCTGACTCAAACATCCGTACACACACACTTTTAGAGGCACTACAACGACCTCTGTTTATGACATATTATAAAAATCAACCATTTAACGATAATCATCTTCGTCCTTGTCCAATGCTTGAAAATCCCGAAAGACTTCGTGAGATTATCAATGCAACCGGTGCAAAATCTTCCGACCTTCAACATCAGGAAACTGTTGAGGAACTTTGCAGTAAATGTGACGAATACGCAAAGGACTGGGCTCCTGTTGCTGAGGAAATCTGGAACAGCACAAAGCACCGAGATACCCACACACAGTATTATCGTGATACTGAAGAAGGCAAGGCGGAATTCAGCGGTTGTACAGGCAACTGTGCAAACTGTAACGCCCATAAATAAGAACCCGACCCGTCAACGCATAAAAAATGCGGACGGGTACCCCGGAACCTTGTTGTTTCACAATAATAAAATGACCACATTCCTACAAAGGTTTGTGGTCGTTTTTGTTTATCAGTTGGTGAATGTTTATTTCGACAAGGTCAAATTTATGTCTTTTTTACTACCTTCATTCTGCATTTTGGACAGGTGATTTCAATTTTACCTCTTCCCTTTGGCACCCTCATTACTGTTTTACAATTTTTACACCTAAAATATCTGTGTGTTTTTCTGTCACGGATTTTACTGCCCAGAAGTTTAAGTTCTGCTCTTGGCTTTTCCGACCACCTAAAGTACCAATTCAGTTCTTTTCGCCTTGCATCATAATTTTTTGACATTGTCCTGAAAAGAGAATAAAAAATTACTGCAAGCCCTATAAAATACATAAATCGCAAAGACTTAAAATTACCTAGAAATGTGAAAATCAACGACACAACAAGCAAAAACAATGTGAATTGGTCACTACCGTATCTCCCTGTCATAAACTGTTGCATTTTTATTGCAAATCGTTGAAAAGCCACTTGCAAACGCTGTAAAAAATTCATCTGATATCTTCCTTATTTAAGTAGTGCAAATATATTATATCATAATTGTGTGGAAAAATTTACCTTATTTTTAATTTTGTATGAACAAATACAGGGCGTCAGATAGACAATTTGTGTCGATTTATATACGAACTTTTCAAGTGATTGTGGCATTTGCCCTACAAATGCAATAAAACAGGGGTGTCGGACGGACACCCCTTACGATGTTTTAAACTTTTTATGCTTTTTTGATTTGATTAAGCTTTGCATTAAGGTCTAAAAGCTCTTCCTTGTTCATTTTAAGACCTGTCATACCAAGCATACCGATAAGGCGAAGCACTGTAAATCCACCCATCATCTGCATTATACCATCATTCATTTCAAAGCCGCCTTCACCTGCACTTTGCTTTGCAGCTTCTGCGATTGGCCCCATAATCTGACCAAAGAGTGCCTGACCTGCAGGTACCATAAGCAATTCGCTCATTTTTGAATTAAGTGAAAGATAACCGTCAACCTCTGTAACATCAAACCAGTTGAGAATTGCACCCTTTTCTTTAAGTCGGTAATCTTCATTGAAGGTATCAACCTTGCGAATTAAGGATTCGTCACCATATTCGCCTGCAATTGCCTGAATTTTGGTAACACTCTTATTTGGCACATTGAAGTAGAAAAAGTGATTTTCACTTGCCTGTTTTTCAAGGAGTTCGCCATTTACATAAAGCTCAACTTCAGGCTGATTGGAGTAAACAGTAATTTTTGTTACATCTTCAACTCTGTCAACATAACGCTTGCCGCAGATATGCACAAACGGGTCGTCTGAAAGCCACGCTTTATAAGCATAGAAGGAATCCTTTTTATATTTACGGTCAAAGGTCATAAGTCCTTTATGATTCTGTCCGTTTTCGCCACCCTCTGCACGAGCATCTGCACCGAAGTCAAACATATTCCAAACATGGGTTGCCCAGATATATTTTCTCCCGAACAACTGTTTAATAAGTTCCTCGTGGTAATATGCCTGATATTCCTCTGTATAATCACCTTGCTGTGGGTTGGATGTGTGCCAGTTAAGTGCTTCACAACCGTATTCACTCATACCAACAGGAATGTTAGGGAATTTAGCGTGGAAATTATCAAACCAAGGACCATTCATACTTGTGTCGCCACCATACCAACCGAAATAATGGTTGTGTGAAACAACATCAGGAATCTGAATGTACGGGTCGTCAAGACTGCACATTGAAACAACTGCAATAGTTGTAAGTCTTGTTTTGTCCATCTCGTGGCAAAGGTCATTGAGAATTTTGTGATTTTCAATAAGGTCGTCATCAGAGCCATTCATTGAAATCTCGTTTGAAAGCCCCCAAACAACGATTGACGGATGGTTATAATTCTGAACAATAAGTTCTTTCATCTGTGAAATTGTGTTTTCACGGCCTGTTGGCATATGCTTTGAGATATATGGAATCTCTGCCCAGATTACCATACCATATTCATCACAAAGGTCATAGAAATACTGGTCATGCTGATAGTGAGCCAAACGGATTGTGTTTGCACCCATTTCATAGATAAACTCCATATCTTCCTTGTGATGTTCAGGAAGAAGGGCATTACCATAGCCCCACCTGTCCTGATGGCGTGAAACACCACGGAGAGGATATTCCTCACCATTGAGGATAAAGCCTTTTTCAGGGTCAATCTTAAATGTACGGCAACCAAATCTTGCAGAAATATTATCAACAACATCTTCGCCGTTCACAAGCTCAACCTCTGCTGTATAGAGATATGGATTATGTCTGCCGTTCCACAATACAACATCTTTGATTTCAAGAGAAATCTTATGGTCTGTTGACTTGCCTGCTGCAACAACAATTCCACTCTTATCTTTTATTACATAATTTACTGATTGACCGTCTTTTTTGTTTGTGATGAAAGTGTCAATTTCAACAACTGCATCAGTGCCTTTAACCGTTGGTGTAATTTTAAGACCCGGTCCACCATAATAGTCAAGGTCAAAATGACTTTCGTTTACTGCAATAATACTTACATTTCTGTAAATACCGCCATAGAATGTGAAGTCTGCCATCTGCGGGTAAACTGTTTCGTTTGCAGAGTTATCAACAAGAATTCCGAGTCTTGTTCCTTTTTTAAGTTCATCCGTGATGTCAACTCTCCAAGTAGAATAACCACCATCGTGGGATGCAAGCTTGTTACCGTTCATATAAACGGTAGCAGATGAGTTTGCACCGTTGATTTCAAGGTAGTATCTGTCCGCTGTGGGAATTTCTTCCATATCAATGTCTTTTACATAGCAACAAGTACCACGATAATAATCGTTGCCACCGTCCTGACCGTCGATTGCATTCCAACAATGGGGGATATTTACAAAATCCCAATCAACAGGTGTTGTTGCAGGTACTTCGTTAATACCCTTGCGGAATGACCATTTGCGATTTAAACTAATAACTTTTCTCATAAATATAATGCTTCCTTTCTTTTTAAGTGTAACCTTATACATCTATATTTTAACGGATTTTACTGTTTTTAGTGAGTAGAATTTTTATGGATTTGTGGATTATTTATTGCTAATTACCTTTACACATAAACTAACACATTTTTATTTTTATTTGATATTGTATTATCTGGAATTGTTTGTTATAATATATTCTGTATAATTAGGTGAATAATGAGGATTTTTAGATGAAAAAGAAAATGATTGTGATTGAGGGACTTGACGGAAGCGGAAAATCTACTCAGGTTGAACTCTTAAAACAAAAACTTATTGACAATAATATCGCACTCCGTCAGATTAAGCTTCCTGACTATGACAACAAGTCAAGCACACTTGTTAAGATGTATTTAAACGGTGAATTCGGCAATAATCCCGCTGATGTCAATATTTATTCTGCATCACTTTTCTATGCAGTTGACAGATACGCAAGTTACAAAAACATCTGGGGTGACGACTATAACAACGGTACCCTCATTCTTGCAGACCGTTACACAACATCAAATGCAGTGCATCAGACAGTTAAACTTCCAAAGGAAGAATGGGACAAGTATCTTGACTGGCTTTTCCGTACAGAATACGACATGATGGAGATTCCAAAGCCCGATGCAGTTATTTACCTTGATATGGATGTCGATATTTCACAACGACTTATGTCAAAAAGATATAACGGTGAAGAAACTAAAAAAGATGTTCACGAAGCAAATGTTGAATATCTTAAATCCTGCCGTGAAGCAGCACTTTATACTGCAAACAGATTTAACTGGAATGTAGTTAAGTGTTTTGAGGGTGACGAGCCTTTATCAATTGAAGAAATAGGGAATACTATCTTTGATATAGTTAAGGAGATTATTTAATGGATTTCCATTCACCTGCCCTTTCGGATAAAGAATGGGTAACTAAAGCCTTTATGGATGGTCCGACTGACTGTTGCGAATACTGTTTCGGCAATATTTATATGTGGTCGGACATCTATGATAACAAGATTTGTAATGATAACGGAATTTTTGTTTCTGCAGATTTTACTGACGAGCCGGTTTTTTGCTATCCAATTGGTAACGGTGACAAAAAGTCCACCATATTAAAACTCATTGACTTTTCAAAAAAACTTGGGGTTAATTTAGAATTCTTTGGACTTACTGAAAAGGATAGGGATGAGTTGAATTATCTTTTTCCAAATCAATTTAGTATTCACGAAACAAGAGATTTCTTCGATTATCTATACAAATCAGAAGATTTGGCAAATCTTGTTGGCAGAAAATATCACAGCAAGAAAAACCATATTTCATATTTTGAAAAGACTTTTGATTGGAAATATGAACCCATAAACGAAGAAAATATTCACCAATGTCTGCTTTTAAACGACCATTGGGAAGGACTTAATAAACAGAAAAATCCCGAAGAAATCAGTGAGGAAAACCGAGCAATCAAAAAAGCATTAAAGGATTATTTTAGAATTGGTTTTGAGGGTGGAGTTCTTACAATTCAAGGAGAAATTGTGGCATTCACTTTTGGCGAAAGACTTAATGACAACACCTTTTGCACCCACGTTGAAAAGGCTTATGGTAATATTCGTGGTGCTTACCAGATGATAAATCGCGAGTTTGCAAGGCAGTTGCAGGATAGATATGAATTTATCAACCGCGAGGAGGATACAGGTAGTGAGGGATTACGCAGAGCAAAACTTTCTTACCAGCCTCACAGACTAGTTATTAAATATTCTGCAATTTACAAAGGATAAAATATGATTGAATTTGCAAGTATAAACGACAAAAAAGAACTCTCCGGTCTTTGGCAGGTGACTTTTTCAGAGGATAGTCAGGTTATAGATTGTTTTTTTGATAATGTTTTCACTAATACAGTAACACCCATTATCAGAATTGATGGTGAAATTGCATCTTCACTTTTTCTTTTACCTTGCAGAATCGGAGATTATAAAGGTAAATGTGTTTACTGTGCCATGACAAAATATTCCCACCGTGGCAAGGGATATATGAAAGAATTACTTGATTTCTCATATAAATATTGCCAAGAAAACGGTTTTGGCTTTCTCTTTTTGGTCCCTGCAGAGTTTTCTCTTTTTGACTATTATTCCAAATGCGGATTTGAGAAGTTCGGAACGGCAAGGACATACACCTTTGATGGAACAACACCTGAAAAGAGAGAAAAAATGAATTTTCAATGTGAAATAGAATTTGATAACTCAGTAATTGACTATTGGAAAAATTCTTGTGAGGTTTATGGTGGCGAAGTTACAGATTTCGGACTTGTTTTTGACGATGAAGAAATAATAATACGAAATGCAAAAGGTAGTTTTGATGAAATTACTGAAAAGTATAAAAAATCCGGAACAATCATTAAGGGCAACATAGATTTCGGTGACGATTACTGTCCTGCTATGATTAGAACGGAAAAAGACGAAATAAAAAAATTGAATTGTTATATAGGCGTTACATTGGAGTGAATTTTATGATTTATGTATTTTTAGCACCCGGATTTGAAGAAATTGAGGCACTTGCAGTTGTTGATGTGCTTCGTCGTGCAGAGCTTGATGTGCTTACAGTTGGTGTGGGTGAAGATTTTGTTATTGGTTCACATCAGATTCCGGTTGCTTGTGATATTTCTGAAAAGAATTTAATCCTTGACGAAAAAGTTGAGGCTATTGTACTTCCGGGTGGTATGCCCGGCACATTAAATCTTGAAAAGAGTCAAGTTGTGCAAAAGGCTATTGACTGGGCAGTAGAAAACAACAAATTAGTTTGTGCAATTTGTGCAGCACCATCAATTTTAGGTCACAAAGGACTTTTGGATGGCAAAAAGGCAACTTGTTTCCCGGGATTCGAGGAAGAACTTTTCGGAGCAGAGCTTTCAAAGGATTTTGTTGTTAAAGATGGAAATTTCATCACTGCAAAAGGTATGGGCAGTGCCATTGAATTCGGTTTGCAGATTGCCGAAATCCTTACAAACCCACTTGAAGTAAAGAAAATCCGTGCATCATTACAAATTTATAATGGATAAAAAAGAAGTACGCAAACTGCTTTTAAAAAAGCGAAATAATCTACCAAAAGAAAAAAAGGTAATATACGATAAAGAAATCAGCGAAAAGATTATCAATACTGATTATTTTAAAAACGCAAGTCAGGTTTTGGTTTTTGCATCTGCGGAAGATGAATTCGATACAAGCTTCATTGTTAAACAATGCAGAGCTTGTGATAAAAAAGTTTATTTTCCCGTTTGCATTGACAATTCAGGTCAAATGGAATTTAAAGAGGTCAATTCACAAAATGATTTGAAAAAGGGAATGTACAACATTCCTGAGCCAAAAACCTATTGCAAAGACTACAAACAAAATGAAAACGATGTTGTAATTGTGCCTGCTCTTTCCATTGATAAACTTGGTTATCGCATTGGATACGGCAAAGGATATTACGATAGATTTTTAATGAATTTTAACGGTGTGAGCATTTGTCCTTGCTATGAAGAATTGTTAAGTGACACCTTGCCAACCGATGAATTTGACATAAAAATAAAAATTTTAGTAACACAGAACATTCTTAAGGAGGTAATCCTATGAATAAATTTCAGGATGGTTTTTCAAACAATAGTTATGATGACCTTTTAGAAGAATACGCAGGAGGTGCTCTTCCAAGCAAACCTCTTAACGGCGAACAGGCTACAAAAAAATCTTCACCTGACAAAGAAAAATCTAAAAAGAGCATTTTTCAACCAAAAAAGACCAATCCCGCTACACGGACAAGCAGAAATACGGAAAACTCCTTTGATGTGGATTTAAAAAATGCTTTTCGTAGCAGAAGTAATCAATCAAGCACAACACGAAGAAATACTGAAAATACACCATCAAATCGCAGTACGGGGGACAGTTTCCGTCGTGGTGACAGATTTAATGTAAACATAGATTACAGTAACAATGATTATGAAAATGTCACTGTAAAGCGTGAGGATACACAAAACACAGGAAGCAACAAACAGCAAAAGGCAAAGAAAACCGATAAAGACAGAATTATCTTTGTTGCCGACGGCAAATTAAAGGTTAATTCCGATGCCTTGGTAGAGTTTTTGAGAGCAAGTTCAAAAAGCCTCATTGCCGGTGGAATCTGTGTTGTTATTTCTATAATTATCTCCATTTTCGCACTTAGCTGTGTCAATGATGTTCTTGCAATTAACCGTGAACCCACTCCTGAACCCATTGAGGTTGTTTTGCCAAACGACGCAGACACATCTGATGCTATAAAGATGCTTGATAAGGCAGGACTTATTAAAAATAGAATCTTCTGTAATATTTTTGCAAAGGTTATGGGCTTTGACGACGATAAATATCTTCCCGGTGTATATTACCTTACTCCTGATATGGGCGTTGAAAAAATGCTCACTCGTCTTCAGACAACTGCAACCCGTGGCAAGCTTGTAAGCATTGTTATTCCTGAAGGTTTTACAATTGACCAGATTTTTGAGCGACTTGAAAAGAACAAAATTTGTTCTGCCGACTCACTTTACAAGGTTCTTGATACAATCGATTTTTCTGATGAATATGACTTTATTGCAAAAATAAAGAATAAAGAGGACCGCTATCTTGTTCTTGAAGGATATATGTATCCTGCAACCTACGAGTTTGAACAAGGTGCCGACCCTGCATCCGTAATCAGAAAATTCCTCAATAAATTTAAAAGTATCTGGACAGAGGAATATGCTGCAAAGGCTACCGAATTGGGTATGACACCTGACGAAATTATCCGACTTGCTTCCATTGTTGAAAAAGAGGGTAACGGCAAAACTCAGTTCAATCAGATTTCCTCCGTTCTCCATAACAGACTCAATCGCCCCGGAGTATACCCTACTCTTGACTGTGACTCAACCTGGGACTATATTGAGAACAGTATTCACCCCAGAGTTCCTTCAACTGCTGAAAGAAGCAAGTATGAAGATAATTACTGGACATACCAGTGTGAAGGACTTCCTGCAGGTGCTATCTGCAATCCCGGTAAAGCAGCAATTGAGGCTGCACTCTATCCGACCGCATCTAAAAACTATTATTTCAGACACGATAATAAAGGTAAAATCTACCTTGCTGAAACAATCAAACAACACGATGCAAACGGCAAATTAGTAGAAAAAGCAAACAAAGAGGGCTAAATAAATGATTATACCCGAATTACTCTCCCCTGCCGGTGACCGTGAGCGACTCGAAGCCGCTTTAATGTATGGTGCCGATGCAGTTTATCTCGGTGGTGACGCTTTTGGAATGAGAGCAGCACCACAGAATTTCAATTTTGAGCAGTTAGAGGACGCTGTTAAACTTTGCCACGCAAAGGGTGTTAAGGTGTATCTAACTTGCAATACATTGGCAAGAAATGACGAAATCTTAAAACTTCCTGCATATCTTGAAAGATGGGCAGATATTGGTGTTGACGCATTTATTGTCGCCGATATCGGTGTGCTTTCACTTTGCAAAAAGTATGCACCGGATGTGCCTGTTCACATCTCTACACAGGCAGGAATTGTAAATTATGTCACTGCAAACGAATTTTACAATATGGGTGCTTCCCGTGTTGTTACTGCAAGAGAGTTGTCAATGGCAGAAATTGCAGAAATCAGAGCAAAAGTGCCAAAGGACCTTGAAATCGAATGCTTCATTCACGGTGCTATGTGTGTGTCATTCTCAGGCAGATGTTTGCTTTCAAACTATCTTGTAAATCGTGATGCAAACCGTGGTGAATGCGCACAGCCTTGCCGCTGGGAA
>JAZSBY010000121.1:0-24738 GCA_045602655.1 Candidatus Fimenecus sp.
AAATTGGAGTTTGTCGAACTAAATTCGAAATGCGAAATTCGAAATGCGAAATGTCGGAACTGCGTTGCGGAAGATATCCCCCCTTCCGTCACCTGCGGTGACACCTTCCCCTCGTAGGGGGAAGGCTTTAATAGGCTCCACCCTTGAGGGGCACGGGCATCCGGTGGATGCCGAATTAGTGCTGCCTGAGCCGGCAGGCGAGTAATGGAGCTGGCAAATGCGTAGCATTTGACTGAGGGGGGGATAAAACATCCCGACAAATTATAATTTGTTGTAATAATTCCGATGAAAAAATAACTTTAAAAAGTTGTTAAAAGACAGTTGCATTGTTTGGGCAACTATGCTATAATTTTTCTAACGTGCTGAAAAATTCTATATATTTTTCACATAAAAAGGCATACTTAGGAAAGGGAGGCACGCTTTATGAAAGCTTATACCTCAAACAACATCAGAAATATTGCTGTGTTAGGTCACGGCGGAAAAGGAAAAACTACTCTTTGTGAAGCAATGCTTTATATTGCAGGTGCTACTGACAGACTTGGTAAAGTTGCAGACGGAAACACTGTTCTTGACTTTGACGCAGAAGAAAAAAGAAGAAAGTCATCAGTTTCATCAGCAATGGCTGCTATTGAATGGGACAACACAAAGTTAAATATTATTGACGCTCCCGGTCTTTTCGACTTTGAAAACGGTAGTGCAGAAGCAGTTCGTGCAGCAGAAGCAGTTCTTATCGTTACAAGTGCCGGTTCAGGCGTTGATGTTGGTACTGAAAAAGCATTCAAGGCTGCAGAGAAACGCGGTCTTGCAAAATTCTTTGCTATTACAAAGACAGACTCTGACCACAGAAGTTTCTACAAAACTTTTGAAGCATTGAAAGAAGTATACGGCAACAAACTCTGCCCCACAATCATTCCTTATATGGAAGGCAATATCACAAAATCATATGTTAACCTTATGACAGGTATGGCTTATGAATATGATGCAGACGGTAAGGCAACAAAAGTAGCTATGCCAAACGACCCTGTAATTGAAGAAATGACAGCAGCATTTATGGAAGCTGTTGCTACAACTGACGACGAGCTTATGGAAAAATTCTTCGAGGGCGAAGCATTTACTCCTGACGAAATCCTTAAAGGTCTTTGCACAGGTATTTTTGACGGTTCAATCTACCCTGTTTATGCAGTTGCAGGTCTTACAGGTGCAGGTGTTGACCAACTTCTTTACAACCTTGCTTGGTCAGTTCCGGGTGCTTACGGCTATGCAGGCGAAACTGCAAAGAACGAAGCAGGCGAAGATGTTGTTCTTCCTTGTGACATCAACGGACCACTTGCAGCAGTTTGCTTCAAGACCGTTGCCGACCCATTCGTAGGTAAAATGTCATTCTTCAAGGTGGTTTCAGGTAAGCTTACTGCTGATACTCAAGCTTATAATGTTCGTACAGGCGAAACAGAAAAGATGGGTAAATTTGTTACTGTTAAGGGTGGCAAGCAGGAAGATGCAAAAGAAATTATCGCAGGTGATATCGGCGTTGTTACAAAACTTGCAGGTGTTAAGACCGGTGACACACTTTGCGATGCAAAGAATATTGTAATTCTCGATGGTGTAGATGCTCCTAAGCCTTGTCTTTCAATGGCAGTTAATGTTCGTAAAAAGGGTGAAGAAGAAAAAGTTGCTCAGGGACTTTTCAGACTTATGGAAGAAGACCCATCAATTTCTTTCACTATCAATAAAGAAACAAAAGAACAGGTTCTTTCAGGTCTTGGTGAACAGCACCTTGATGTTATTGTTTCTAAACTTAAGAATAAATTTGGTGTTGAGGTTGACCTCAGTGTTCCAAAGGTTGCTTACAGAGAAACAATCAGAAAATCAGCTGAAGCACAGGGTAAACACAAGAAACAATCAGGCGGTCACGGTCAGTTCGGCGATGTACATATTCGTTTTGAGCCATGCGACAGTGACGAGCTTATCTTCGCAGAAGAAGTTTTCGGTGGTGCAGTTCCAAAGAACTTCTTCCCTGCAGTTGAAAAAGGACTTCGCGATTGCGTTCTTAAAGGTGTTCTCGCAGGGTACCCAATGGTAGGTGTTAAAGCTACTCTTTATGATGGTTCTTACCACCCGGTTGACTCATCAGAAATGGCATTCAAGATGGCTGCTTCTCTTGCTTACAAGGCAGGTATTCCGAAGGCAGACCCAACAATCCTTGAACCGGTTGGAACACTTGTTGCATATATGCCTGACGATAACCTTGGCGATATTATGGGCGACATCACAAAGCGTCGCGGTAGAGTTCTCGGTATGGGACCTGCAGACGAGCCAAGAATGCAAGAACTTACAGCTGAAGTTCCAATGGCAGAAATGGGCGACTTTACAACAGTTCTCCGTTCAGTAACAGCAGGTCGTGGCTCCTTCTCATTCGAGTTCACTCGTTATGAACAAGCTCCGCAGAACATTGTTGAAAAAGTTATTGCAGAAGCAAAAGTTGACGAAGAATAATAGAAAAAAGTCGGTCGAAAGACCGACTTTTTTAATGCAAAACGCAGAATTAAGGCGAGGGTTAAAACTGAAACCCTCGCCTTTTGCATTATTTAGTTATTATTGTTTTATATCATTCTGAAAAGTTCAACGATAATTGTCCAGACTCTTGTGCTCTTGAGAGTGAAAATCACTCTGTTAAGGAATGCTAAAAGTCCTCTTGGATTTTCATAATCCTCTGTGTCGCCACCGTCTTCAATAACAAGTGCCTGAGTAAGACACATACCGCCTTCACCAAGAACCTCTGCCCTTACATATTGGAAATCCTCGGCACCGTCTACTTTATCAAGGTCAAGAGTTACATCGTCAGAACCGATTGTACCCTTGTAAATAACCTCACCGTTTGCGATGAACTGAACTGTTTGAGCATTGTCAGCACTTACTGTGATTTTGTGTCCGTCAACTGCAACCTTTGTGAAAACAGGATATGGAAGTCCTGAGTTTTTAACATCAAAGCCTTCTTCAGGACCGATAATATCATTACCGCAAGGAAGCTCCCTTGTAACCATAAAGGACGCACCGTTTTGCATTGTTTCCTTGATATTTTCAACATTGTTTTCTTCCATCATATAAATATTGAAAGAACTGTCGATATTCTCTATTGTATGAGCATCAGTGTTACTGAAACCAATAACATTTTTACCATAAGGAAGTGTGTACATCAAAAGATTATCCCACAAAATTCTGTCGAATGGTGTAACGCTGTTTGTTTCGTTGAAAACCTCCATACCAAGGCAGGTATCATATTTAAGAAGAATGTTACCAAAGAATTTTATATTCTTAGGGTCACTTACTGTTGAGATATCATCACGGCTTTCCAACCAGTCACCCGGATGATTGATAATTGAAAGCCCGCCCATTTTATCGGTGAATGCAACAGCATCTTCGTAGCCGTTTTCCCATCCGCCATAGCCATTACCAACATTTTCAGGTATGAAAAACGCATTCACATGTGCCTTTGTAAGTGTCATATTATTAAGCTCGTTTGCACCAACAACGCAAGTCATTCCTTTTCCGCGAATTGTACCGTCAGCAGTAGGATATGCACCTGATGTAATAGCATTAAATTCCTCATCAGTAAGGTGTGCAACATCATAACCTAATAGTTTCTGATATGAGTAAAGCAAAACTTTCGCAGGTGCTCTGTTCCATTCAACACCGGTTACACCGTGGTCAGAGTTAGCAAGGAAATCATAGTCACGATTGTAGTATTCCTTAACCATAGTTGCAAGGTCAACATTTCCGTCACTATAAGTTGTGTGTGAGTGAAGTGAGCCTTTATATGCACCCCAAGCACCGTCGCCTTCCCACACAACATCACTGTAAGGTGACACAATCGTGTAGTCACCGCTTGCGTCTGCCGCAAAGGCAGTAACGGCTAAACAAGGTGCAAAACAAAGTGTCATGCAAAGAATAATTGAGATAAACTTTTTCATAATAATCCCTCCATATTTATTGAAAAAATTATATAACATAAATTCAAGAAATTCAATATGCTCTGTTTGATAAATTTGAAGTTATTAAACAATAATCAAGAGTTGTTCGCTATAAATCCGTGCCTGTAAATCTGATGATTTCAAGATTTGGTGCATTTTCTGCATCGATTGCCTTATTGTAATCATCACAGATATTACCCCATTGAACACTTGATTTTTCAATAAGCACATTTTTTGCATTTCTGATGAAGAAGCCACTATTCTTATACTTTTCAACGCCGTACTGCAAACAAGGTCGCAGGTCGTAAAGACCACAGTCCCATTTTGATGTTTTTGTCATTGTAACACTTACATTCTCAAAGGTTACATCTTCAATCATATTTTCTTCCGTTCCGTGAATAAGCACACCATTTTCGCCCTTACAAGTGATGTTACGGAAACGGATATTCCTGATTTTACCTGATTTTGTATTCTCATCACGGTTAAAGGTTGTAATGACAACAGGCTCGGCTGTACCCCACCAATCAGGACAGAAACGACGGGTTTCGATAATACAGTTTGAGTATGTTACATTCTCTACATTACCACCGTCGCGAATCTGAATGGAAAGTCCACGGTTACTACGAGAAATAATACAATTATCAACAATTACATTACGAAAATCCCCAACACCCTCTGTGCCGATTTTGATAGCAGCAGATGTTGAGATGAGAGTACAGTTTGCGATAATAATATTCTCACAAGGGCCATATTCTGCATTACCCTTTGAGGTTTTAAGGCAGATACAGTCGTCAGCACATTCAATATGACAGCCTAAAATTCTCACATTTGTACAATGGTCAGGGTCAATACCATCGGAATTTGCCACATCCAAATCATTGAGAATTCTTATTTGAGAAATAAGCACATCATCACAGCCTGCAGGATGCAAGGTCCAGAATGGTGCGTCAACAATTGTCACATCCCTGAAGGTGATGTTGTTACTCTTTTCAATGTAGATAACAGTTGGTCTGGGATAAAAATTACCTGTTACATAGTATCGGTCTTTTCTTTCAACAAATGCGTGACCGTTTGCATCAATTGTACCCTCACCTGAAATTGTACAACCATCAGCCTCGTAGCCATAAATAAAAACGAATGACGGTTTACCTGTAACAGGGTTGCCAATCAGTGCAGTTTTAGGGTCGTTAATCATATTGCAAGGACGGATATAGCCGTCTATATTGTCCGTAGCTTTAAGTCGTGAGCCTTTTTGAAGGTGCAGCTCGACATTTTTCTTCATACGGATTGAGTCGGAATAATATGTTTTTCCACTTGTGAGTACAACTGTACCGCCACCGTTTTCTTCTGCCTTGTCAATGGCGGACTGAATAGCCTTGCAGTCATTATTAACGCCGTTGCCAAGTGCACCAAAATCTTCAGGATAAAAATAAAGCATAAACAGCCTCCGTGATTTTAATTTATCAAAGTATAGCATATTAAACTTAAAAGAGCAATAAAAAAAGAAAACTATATTTCAGTAAATTGGAGTTTGTCGGGATGAATTTGAAATGCGAAATTCGAAATTCGAAATGTCGGAACTGCGTTGCGGAATATATCCCCCCTTCCGTCACCTGCGGTGACACCTTCCCCTCGTAGGGGGAAGGCTATAATAAGCTCCACCCTTGAGGGGTGCGGGTGTCCGCACCTCTGCGTAGCAGAAGCACTGTCTGAGCCGGCAGGCGAGTAATGGAGCTGTCGCGAAGCGACTGAGGGGGGTGAAATCAAAACATCCCGACAGATTCAAATTTGATAAATAAAAAAATAGAAATTACTAAAGTAATTTCTATTTCTTGGAGCTTGTGACGGGACTCGAACCTGCGACCTGCTCATTACGAATGAGCTGCACTACCAACTGTGCTACACAAGCATATATTAAATTAAAAACTTAAACGAGTAATACGAATGAGCTGCACTTCCCTCAGAAATATAGTCGCACTGCTCAATCCTTCGCATTGCTCCTTATTTCTTCACCTCATTTTGCTCGTGCTATTCGTCCACCGGACGGCACTCGCAACTTCGCCCAACTGTGCTACACAAGCATATTCGTTTTGTAAGTGATATTATATGACATTCAAAAAACTTTTTCAAGTGTTTTTGATGCAAAACAGATTAAAGTGTGCTACAATATGAACAGTAATCCGAAAGGAATGATAAAATGAAACAAGTTGCATTGGTTACCGGCGGAGCAAAAGGAATCGGCTCTGCCATTGTGAAAAGACTTGTAAAGGACGGTTACAAGGTGGCTTTTACCTATAACAATTCCGAAAAAAAAGCATTCGAACTCTGTAATGATTTAGGTGAAAATTGCAAGGCATACAAGCTTGATATTACTGATAGTGATGCTGTAAATTCCGTTGTTATGGATATTGAAAAAAACTTTGGTGAAGTCGCAGTTCTTGTCAACAATGCGGGGATTGCTGAACAGGCACTTTTTACTGATATTACAGACGATATGTGGCACAAAATGATTGAAACCAACCTTTCAGGTGCGTTTTATTGCACTCGTGCTGTACTTCCATATATGATTAACAGGAAGTCGGGAAAAATTATTAACATTTCATCAATCTGGGGTGAAACAGGCGGTTCTTGTGAAGTGCATTATTCCGCATCAAAAGCAGGGCTTATAGGTATGACAAAAGCACTTGCAAAAGAGGTCGGTCTTTCGGGAATTACTGTAAATTCTGTTTCTCCAGGAGTGATTTTAACGGATATGACAAGTCATTTTGACGAGGAAACAATGAATTCCCTTAAAGAAGAAACTCCCCTTAACAGAATCGGTACTCCCGAAGATGTTGCAGGAGCAGTTGCTTTTCTCTGTTCACAGGATGCAGACTTTATAACGGGGCAAAATCTTTCCGTTAATGGTGGAATGAATATATAAAAACAAGGTGGTTGATTTCAACCACCTTTAATTTTTATATTCCAAAATAGTTTTTTGCATTGTTGAATGAAATGTCCTCTACAACCTGTGAAAGGAATTCTGTATCGTTTGGATATTTGCCTTCTTCCACTAAATCACCGATAATCTCGCAGAGGATTCTTCTGAAATACTCGTGACGAGGATATGAGAGGAAACTACGGGAATCAGTAACCATACCGACGAATTTACCAAGCACACCAAGGTTTGCAAGAGTTTTCATCTGTTCTCTCATACCGTCGTAATTGTCATTAAACCACCAAGCAGAGCCAAATTGAATTTTCGACTGTGCCTCACTACTCTGGAAATTACCAAGCATTGTACCGAGAACGTAATTATCCTTCGGATTAAGTGTAAAGAGAATTGTTTTTGGCAACTTGCCTTTAACATCAAGTGAGTCAAGATAACGGGAAAGTCCATAGGCCAATTGATGGTCGTGAACTGAGTCGAAACCTGTGTCAGCACCGATTGACTTGAACATTCTTGCATTGTTGTTTCTCATAGCACCGAAATGGAGTTCCATAGCCCAACCCAGTTCTGCATATTTTTCACCAAAGAACTGTAAAAGTGCTGTTCTGTATTGGTCGAGTTCTTTCTGTGTGAATTCTCCGCCTGCAAGTGCTTTTGAGAAGATTTCTTCCAATTCATCTTCTGTTGCAGGTTCAAAGGGGCAATACTCAAGTGCGTGGTCGGATGCACGGCATCCCATTTCGTCAAAGAATGCAATTCTCTTTTCGAGTGCTGTTAAAAGGTCAGCAAATGACTTGATTTCCATTTCCGCTGATTTTTCCATAGCAACAATCCACTCTTTGAATGCAGGAGTGTCAATAAGGAAAGATTTGTCGGGACGAAATGCAGGAATAACCTTGCATTTAAAGTTCTTATCCTCTGCCAATAGTTTGTGATATTCAAGTGTATCTGCAGCATCGTCCGTTGTGCAAACGCAAGCGACATTGGACTTTTCGATAAGTGAACGAGGTGTAAAGCCACCCGCTTTAATCTGCTGGTTACATTTTTCCCAAATCATATCTGCAGTTTTTGGACTTAATGGCTCATAAATGCCAAAATATCTCTGTAATTCAAGATGTGTCCAATGGTAAAGCGGATTACCAATGCAATACGGCAAACTCTCTGCCCATTTCATAAACTTTTCGTAATCAGATGCGTCACCTGTAATATACTTTTCTTCCACACCGCAGCCACGCATAGCACGCCACTTATAGTGGTCGCCACCAAGCCAGATTTTTGTGATATTCTCAAAAGGCTTATCCTCATAAATCTCTTTCGGTGAAAGATGACAATGCCAGTCAAAGATTGGTGTGTCCTTGCCACCTTTTTCAAAAATCACCTTTGCAGTTTCGGTTGAAAGTAGAAAATCCTTATCCATAAATGCTTTCATAAAATCACCTTTAGTCTTAAGATTGTATTTATTGTATCATATCGGAATAAAAAATAACAGTATTTTTTATTGTTTTAATTGTCTTATTATGATAAAATGTTGTCAATAAATTTTTCGAGGTAATGTTTTGAAAATTGGTAATGTTGAAATTAACGGAAAAGCAGTTTTAGCACCTATGGCAGGGGTTGCAGACCGTGCATTCCGTGAGCTTTGTGTAAACTACGGTGCTGCTTATGTTGTCAGCGAAATGATAAGTTCAAAAGGCGTTTCTATGGGTGACAGAAAATCAAAGGATTTAATGTTTTTATCCGAGGAAGAACGCCCTGCTGCTGTGCAGATTTTTGGTAGTGACCCAAAGATTATGGCAGAGAGCATTGAATCCGTTATGCAGGTAAAGCCACAGATTATTGATATAAATATGGGTTGTCCTGCACCTAAAATTGCGGGCAACGGTGGTGGTGCAAGTCTTGCAAAAAATCCACAACTCGCAGAAGAAATCGTAAGGGAAGTTGTTAAGGTTTCCTCTGTACCCGTAACAGTAAAAATCCGTGCAGGATGGGACGAAAACTCAATAAATGCTGTTGAAATGGCACAAAGGGCCGAAAACGCAGGTGCATCTGCCATAACAATTCACGGACGCACAAGAAAACAGATGTATTCCCCACCCGTTGACAGAAACATTATTGCAGATGTTAAAAAGGCTGTTTCCATTCCTGTAATCGGCAACGGGGACATTGTTGACGGACTTTCCGCTGCAAGTATGCTTGAAGAAACAAATTGCGACCTTATTATGGTTGGTCGTGGTGCTTTAGGTTGCCCTTGGGTATTCGCTCAAATCAATGCATACCTTGACCACGAAAGAATAATCCCCCATCCGCCCGTCAGTGAGAGAATGAGGGTTATGATTAAGCATATTGAGAAAATCTGCCGTTATAAAGGTGACTTTATCGGTATGCGAGAAGCACGGAAACACGCAGGCTGGTACACAAAGGGTCTTCACGGTGCTGCAAAATATCGTCAGGAATTAGGCACTATTGAAACTATGGAGCAATTACAGGAAATCGCATATAAAATATGTGTTGAAAATTCGTAATTGGGAATGCGTAATTCGAAATTATGCGTCTTTGATGTAAAATTATAAAAACGACTTTGAGGGTTTACTCAAAGCCGTTTTTCTTTTAGTCCTTATACTTTTTCATACAGAGTTTAAGTACAAAGCTTGCATTTCTCTGCATTTCGTAAAGTGTGATACCATTTTTTTTGCCATAAGTCTTTAAGAGAGTGCCGTCGGGTTTACCGTTCGTTACTCTGTCACCACCCGGCATAAGCACGTTTACACCTGCTCTTACTCTATATGCCTGGTCACGCATTTTGGGGAATTCCTGACTCCTTGAAGGACGCATCCACCAGTCAGTCATAACAACTCCGTCAAATCCCCATTCCTCACGGAGAATTCTCTCGCAAAGCTCATAGTTATAATGTCCCCAAACACCGTTAATCTTGTTGTAAGATGTCATAATTGTATTAGGCTTTGCTGTTTTAACACAGATTTCAAAGCCCTTTAAGTAGATTTCACGCAACGCTCTTTCTGAAAGTCGGGAATCATTACCCGTGCGATTTACTTCCTGATTATTACAAGCAAAGTGTTTAGGACAAGCACTGCCCCCGCAGGTCTGAATACCCTTAACTGCAGCAGCACCCATTAAACCTGTTACAACGGGGTCCTCTGAATAATATTCAAAGTTTCTGCCACAGAGATGACTACGGTGGATATTCATACCGGGTGCTAAGAGAATATCGCTTCCCTTTGCCTTTAATTCTTCACTGATTTTTGCATAAACCCTTTCCACAAGGTCAGTGTTAAATGTACTTGCAAGGGCAGTTCCGTTGGGAATGAGTGAGCAGTAAGAGAGAAGTCGGATACCTGATGGTCCGTCAGTTGTAATCATTGGCGGAATACCTTTATCACGAAGACTTTGGAGAATTCCACCCATAGCACCTGCGTTACCCTTTGCACCCAAAGGCGAGTCCATTTTATAGTCGCCACGGGAAATCGCTTCCAATTCCTCAAGGCTCAACTGTGCAACAAAGTCTTCCATTGAAACTTTGCCATTTTCTACATCACTGAGTTTATAGCCCTTATCCCCGGTAATTGCAACACCTTCACCGATGTTTTTAAGTATAACCTTTTTAAGGTCATACTGGCGACAAGCAACCGGCTCTTTTTTAAGTCCCTCTTCACTATTTATATAACGGTCAAAAAGCACTTGTGGTGCAGAACATTGTTTTAATTTAAGAGTTTCAACGGTTTTCTCCTGATAATAACTCCATTTCTTTTCTGCACTACGGACATCACTGCCCACACAGAGAGCATATTCACCCTTTTCCATTACATAGGAATGAGCATATCCGCTTGCACCATTATCGTCGTAAGAATAAAATCTCTCAATTGGGACAAAGATTTCGAGTTTCTGACTTTCACTCGGTTCAAGAACCTTTGTTTTACCGAATGCAACCAATTCTCTTGCAGGATTACCAAGCTTGCCACAAGGTTTTGAAACATAAATCTCTACTACTTCTTTACCTGCATATTCACCAACATTCTTAACAGTACATCTGACTAAAACACCATCTTCCGTCTGTTTTGCACTTGTGAATTTCGTTTGGAATTTTGTATATGACAATCCATAACCGAACGGGTAAATTACAGCATCTTTATTAAAAGTTTCAAACCAACGATAACCAACATAAATGTCCTCTTGGTAAATATTTGCATCACGGTTACCAAAGTTTTCTGAAGACGGATACTCCTCATATCTTCTTGCGATTGTGTCAGTTAGTTTACCACTTGGTGTAACCTTGCCACAAAGAAGGTCTGCAACAGCGTTACCGCTTTCCATACCGCCCTGCCAGACAATCATAACTGCACCGATTTTAGAGCCAAATTCACGAAGCCAACTCATATCCATAACAGAGCCGATATTGAGAAGAATTGTGACATTATCAAACTGCTCACAAATTCTGTGAAGTGCTGTTCTTTCTTCGTCAGTTACATAAAAACTACCTTTTTCAAGTGTGTTTTCTCTGTCCTCACCTGATGAACGACCAATTACGAAAACTGCATTGTCGCTATTCTCTTTTGCTTTTTTTACAAGGTCAACAGTAAGTGGCATTTCGGGATAAAACCTTGGCCAATGACCCCAGACACCGTGGTCGATTGGGTTTTCCTTGCACCATTTTTCGTATGTATCAGAAAGTTCTGTATTAAGCACTAAATCCTCACAGTTTTTAAGTCCCTCAATAAGGTTTATGCCGTATGGTTTTTTAACATCACCGCCTGAGCCGTAGCCTGTGTAAAACCAGTCATTCTGCACTCTGCCGAAAACGGATATTCTTGTACCCTTTTTAAAGGGAAGAACACCGTTGTTTTCCAAAAGAACAGCTGTTTCCTCTGCTGCCTCACGCAAGATTTCAGGCATCCCGTCTGTGATTGTTACTTCGCCAAGTGCCTCAAGTGCTTCTTCCTGAGAAACATCTGCACCCGCGATTTTCATACCTAATTTCATTACACCAACAACAATTTTTTCAGTAAATTTTGACATAAACAAAATCCCCTTTTCTTTAATGGTCTAATTCTACCATATAACATAATAGTTTTCAACCAAAAAAACATCTGCCCCGAAATTGAGGCAGATGCAAATTATTTTTTATTCTTTTTTCTTTCGTTGCTGAAGAAGTAATACATAAATTACAAGAACAATTACAATTACAACGGACATTACAATAACTACCATAGCAGATTTATCGCTGTTACTGAGTTCTTCACCGAAAAGTCCGTTTGACTTATCCTTATCGTCGTCCTTATCGTCCTTATTATTATTCAGATTATTATTGTTATTACCATCAATAATATCGTAGGACGGTTGAGTCTGTGGTTCAGTAGGAGTGATTATCTGCTGTGTAGGATTTGTAATTGGTTCAGTCGGCTCAACTGCAGTTGTAGGAAGTTTTGCGATTGGCTGTGTTTCAATGTGCTGACACACACTACAAGCTCTTCTTTTTTCGCCCTGCATCAATTGAGTTGCCTCTCTGGTAGTAACCCAATCACCAAAGCTGTGTCCCTTTGCAGGAATAGTTACGGGAGAACTGCTTTCAAAACCACAAACATTACATTTACCAACTGCTGTACCCGTTTCTGTACAGGTTGGTTGTTTTTTAATTGCTGAGTCATCGAACTGATGTCCCTTTGCAGGAACAGTTGATGTTTTTCCCGTTGCATTGCAAACTGTACACTTTTCAACCTGTGTGCCTGTTTCAGTACAATTTGGTTGTTTTGTTATTTCAGTCTTGTCGAATTTATGCTCAGCCAACGGTAATGGCTCGTCCTTTGTAAATCCGCAAGGGCAAGTGCCTTTTTTTGTTCCTGCCACATTACAGGTTGATGCTTTAACTGTTTCCCATTTAATATTGGCATGTGCACAGTCGCTGAAGGTAACAGAACCATTGGTTGTTGCTTTTTCAGCACCTGTTGAATCAAGACCGGTAACGGAAACTGTTGCTCCGCCCTGAAGGACCTTGAAATCCATTCTGATGATTGAGCCACCTGCAACCACATCTTCTTCGCTGGCACCGAAATACGAGACAGAGCCTGCCGAAGAGTTAATCTCCTCAATGCCGAACAGTTTGCCTGAACTTACAGAACCAACTAATTCAAGATGTGTTGTAGGATATGTAACGCTGAATCTGACCATTGAAAGATTTGATTCAGCCGAAAGATTAACATAAACACTAACTGTATTGCCAACGCTTACACTTGTTGTACTTGCACCCACCGAAACCACAGGAGCGGCTGCAAAGCAAGGCAAGATGCTGACTGAAAGAATAACTAATGCAATAATGCAACTAAAAAACTTTTTCATAACTATCGCTCCTGAAAAGTAATACACTTTAATTATACCAATAAAACTGATTTTGTCAATTAAATCTGTGTGGATAATATTTCTTTTTACAATCATTGTCAGAATAATAGTTAATTAACTTTTCACCAAGAATTCTGGTGTCACGCTCCATTTCCTTAAGAGTAATGATTTTACTGTTAAGTTCAAAAAGAGAAATACCGCAAAGCTTATTCCTTTGAGTGGAAAAATCGGAAATAATTACCTTTAAGTGGTCGGCTTGTCTTATGTACTCCTCACCTAACTGATATAAAGTCATTTTTGCCTCCTCTCTATACCGAACATTTGTTCTGTACGAGAATATAATATCACTCTTTCTTTATACATTCAACATAAATATAAGAAAAAACAGTCCGTTTACAGGGACTGTTTTAAATTTTTATCGGTAACAAAACTAAAACTTGCTTTCCGTGTGACAATTTCAATTTTGTTTACCTGCTTTGAATTTATTTATCCGTTAAAAAAGGGGATGACGCCGACATCATCCCCAAAACATAGAATTACAATTGATATAAGCCTGATTTCTTCATAGCCTTTGAGAGTGTACGCTGTGCAAGGCGACTTGCTTTTTCTGCACCGTTTTTAGCACACTCATTAAGATATGCCTTATCGTTAATAAGACGGTTATACTCTGTTTTGAAGGGGCGAAGCTCTTCAACAACTGCCTCTGCTACTGCTGCTTTGAAATCGCCATAGCCTTTTCCGTCAAAATCTTTTTCAATCTGTTCATAAGAAAGACCTGTACAGCAAGAGTAGATACCCATAAGGTTGTTGATACCCTCTTTACCGTCCGCATATCTTACCTTTGCTTCAGAGTCAGTTACAGCACTCTTGATTTTCTTAACAATTATATTGTCATCATCAAGCATTGAGATATAGCTCTTTGGATTGGGGTCGGACTTGCTCATTTTTGCGAACGGGTCCTGAAGCGACATAACACGAGCACCAACCTTGCCGATAAATGGCTCAGGCATTGTGAATGTGTTGCCGTAAACAGTATTAAATCTTTCCGCAATATCCCTTGCAATTTCAAGATGCTGTTTCTGGTCTGCACCAATGGGTACATAGTCTGCCTGATAGAGAAGAATATCTGCAGCCATTAAAATCGGGTATGTGAAAAGACCAACATTCACATTTTCAGGATGTTTTTCACTCTTATCCTTAAACTGTGTCATTCTTGCAGCCTCACCAAACTGTGTACAACAGTTTAAAAGCCAAGCAAGTTGTGCGTGTTGTGGCACATGGCTCTGAATGAAAACAACACTTTCCTGCGGGTCAAGACCCAATGCTAAAAGAATTGCATAAAGCTCCATTGTGTTCTTACGAAGTGTTGCAGGCTCGGGACGAACTGTAAGAGAATGCAAGTCAGCAACTGCATAAAGACAGTTATAGTCATCCTTCATGTTTTTCCAGTTTTTAAGTGCACCGAGGTAATTGCCGAGAGTTGGTGTACCTGTTGGCTGAATAGCACTTAAAACTATCTTTTTCTTTTCTACGGTGTTTTCCATTTGTATCACCTTTGTCTAAAAATTTATATCTTATATATTAAACTATTTTTTATAGAATTTGTCAATGAGGAAAAATGGTAAATTACAGTTCGACAAATTCTAATCTTTTCCGTATACAACAATGGCGAGGCTTTTACACCTCGCCAAATCCTTATTCACTTTTCTTGACTTGCTTCACAATTTGATTTCCGTAAACAGCTGTGCCCGTGACAAGCACACCCTGCACCACACTTTCAGGGGATAAGCCTAAAATTGCAACAGCACCTATAATTCCGAAAAACAGAAGTATAAAAGGGATATACTTATCAGGGATATTCTCAGTGTTTTTTATTATAGCACCGATTATATTAAGTACGGGAATCAGCAAAAGTGCATTTTCTGTTATAAATTCAATCATATTTTCTCCTTATATCGAAAAACTAATCAACGCACTGCAAACAGCACTGATTAAGGCAACTATAAATTTATCCCAAAGCCAGCCCGGTCGTCTTTTAAGTGCCTCTATGCTCTCCTTTAACTCCCCGAGAGTTACAAGCATACTGTCAAGCTTTGTGACGCTCTGCACCTGAGTAAGAGTGACTTCATTAACCTTTTTATAGAGAATTTTAATATCCTCCTCAACTGCATCAAGTCTGTGATTTAAAACATCCGTTTCCGTCATAGCTTTTACTCCATTTCGCTTTTCTTCACAAAGCCTGTAACATTATTACCGACGGGTTTTTTACCCACTTTTGACGGAGAATTTGTAATTCTCATTCTGCCGTTAATCACTTTGCCGTCATAGATATAAAATTCGCCGCTGATAGCCCTTGTCTGGTTTGTAACAGTTGCAGTTGCATAAAGTCCTGCATCTGACAATTTAATCCTGTCCCCTGCCTGATAATCTTTTTTTACAGGATTTGAGGGTTTGCCTGACTGTGGCTTTGGGAATCCGTTCAGTCCATTATACTTCATAATTGACGGATAGTGTTTATAGGACTCATCCAAATCCACATATCCTTGAATTCCTGCCACTCTTCCCTTTGAGCTTTTTTGCCAGATACCGTAGGTTCTCTGAAATGTTGGTTTGTTTGCCCATTGAGCAAGCCAGATGTCATATTTTTCAAAAATCTCATCAGTAAAGTAATTGTCCAGCCAATGCTTATTTGCATAAATGCAGACATAATAGCCATAGCTTTCCATTTTTTCACAAAAGGCTTTTGCAATTTCCGAAATTCTTTCCTTACCAAGGGAGGCTACACCTGACTCCTCCAAATCATAAGCGATTGGATATGCAAAGGTTTTCCCCTTAATTACAGAATAGCAAAATTCTGCTTCTTTTACTGCTTCGGCAGGTGTTCTCGCATAGGAATAATGATATGCACCTACAGGAATACCAACCTTTGTAGCATTTTCATAATTGGTTTCAAAAAGCAGGTCCGTATTGCCTTCTGCCCAGCCGAAGCTGGAGCGAATCATAGCAAACTGTACTCCGTCACTTTTTACAAGTGGCCAGTCAATGCGTCCCTGCCACTTTGAAACATCTATACCTTTATATACCGACACAATATCACTCCTTTAATTCTTAATATATGTTAAAAGTCTGTACGGTAGTTATACACATTAAGCAAAATCCAGTTAACATAAGTTTCTGTACCTCTTGAAATAACAAACTCATCCAGATGTTTACTTCGCAAGTCGGGAAAATGGAAGTAATCACAAACCTCGACAGTTCCACCGTGTATGCCATATTTTGATGCCTGACTGCCCTCGGTACCACCTGAATTTGAAACCTCGGATGTTCCGATAAAATAATTGTCTGAATTTCCGCTTATGTATCCCTTTGATGTTGTGATAATATCATATTTATCACTCCACTCTTGCGACAGTTTGGTTACAAGCTTCTCTCCAAGATTTGCACTGTATTTGCTGTTTACCGTTGCCCATATAAAATCTTTATTGCCTGAGCCTTGAAAGCTGTGGCAGGATGCAAAGAAAATGGCATCTGCATTTTCTTTCATTATATTGTCAATGTATATACATTCTGCCTCTGTTAACGGTGCAGTTCCGCAATAGGAATTTGAAGTCGGTTCTTTGTCAGGTTCATAACCGCCCCAATCGATTTCAAAATTTCTTGCAAGGTCAACGCCATTCGTACCGGCGTCGTTTTTTCTGCCACCGTTAATCATTCCGTACAAATTAACAAGGGGAACGACGATAAAATGAATATCATTTTTCAAGTCTTTAAGTTTTGGATTGTTTGTAATTTCTTTCATTGTGTTAAACAATGAATAAATGCCTGATAATTCAGGGTGAATACCCGAAATTAAAATTACTTTTGGTTTTGCCGTAGAATAGGCAACACCTGAGCTATGTTTTTGGTCAGGGTTTTTAAAGTCATATCTGTATAATTTGTTTCCGTGTTTATCTGCACCCAATTCTGTTTTGGTGATATATAACGGATTGTCAGACATCAATTCATCATAATATCCGTAAACAGCTTGAACCCTTGCCTGACCTGTTACTGTGGTATCAGGATATACAGTTACATCTTCGTCAAGTGTAAACAGTGGCGATTTGTCAAAAACAATTCTGTCCCTATTCTTGAATTCTTCAATGGGGTCAACATCCTTGTCCGGCTCATCGTATAATCTGTAGCCATCTATTACAAGATGCTGTTTTTCAAACTCCTCGGGAACTGTGTCACCTTCGTATAACTGCCATTCGTCCTTAACTATAGAGTTTTTGGGTAATGAGAGAACAGCATAATCGAAATCATCACTAGTTGTAAAAGTCTTTGGTGAGTAGTCCGCTGTTTCAAGTGATAATTGACCGATATAATCGCCATTTTCTTTAAAATATGAAATTCTTGTTAATTTACGAGCCGTATAAACTGTTGATTTTTTCAATATCATTCTATCTGTGATGCAATATTGAACACTATCGGTTAAAACTCCTGTGGGAGAAATTGTTTTTCCCTTTGTAACGGTCATATGATTGATAAGATTGCCTGATGTTTTAATAAAATCAGTGTCTTCCTTTGAAACTATTAAATCATCCGTGTCCGCTTCAATTTCAGGTAAATGTTCAGGCTTTAACTTAATGTAGTACGGCACATATTCTGTTGGTAATTCCGTACCCTTAACAAGCATAATTTGTTTGTCTTTCACCCTTGATATCAGACCACTGAATCTTACAAAACAATCTTCTGTAATGTTAATGCTTCCGTTTAAAAGGTCAGTTCTTTTAATGAATTTTTTTGAAAGGTCATAGGTACCCATATTCACAAAGTATGCCCTTGTATTATCATAGGTCATAATATATTGACCTGCTTTAAGGTAAATGTAATCCGTTGCAGTATAAGTGCTATTGTCAGCCAACTCACCTGTAGTTACACTTACCACCTTCCCCGCAATATTCGTTGCCTCGTTATAAAGGTTGACAGAACAATCAAACAAGCTGTTAACTCCGTCACCCTGCTCTCCCTTATCACCTATCTCACCTTTTTCACCACGGTCACCTTTTTCGCCCTTGAATGTTCCTTGCCTTATGGCTTCAAGCAACGCATTTACAGAAAAGTCATTGACCTTTGCAAGGAAATTATCCGTATCAGGTGAAAAATCAAAGGTTAAACCAAATTTCTTCGGTTTAATTACCTGAATGGTGTTTCCGTCCTCGTCAAATTTTACAATATTGAAATAACATTCAACGCCCTTTAAGGAACTCATTGTTACAGAAACATCATATGTGACAGTATTGTTTTCTGTGTTAAGTTCAAGGTATTCCGTTCTTACCTTTGTGCCTAAAACTGAACGATATTCAATATAGTAACGGTAATCCCCTATATATGATGGCGAAATGTGAAACTGGAGTTGTGTGGCATTATGCTCCCACATAATTCCTGCTTTTTCGCAAGGTTCATTCCCTGATTCGGGGCTGATATCAATAGAAATAATTCTCTTTTCCATCAATTTTCTCCTTTGTAATAATTTTTAAGTTTGTCCGCTGTTTGCATAAGCTCGTTTTTTATCTCGTGAAACTTATTTAAATTAGTTTTCAGCTGCTTCACAGCATCCAAATCCCCCGATTTTTCCGCTCGTCTTATATCTGCCTTGCACTTATCAATAAAGAATTGCTGTAATTCTGCGTTCTTTTCATACTCCTGTCCCAATTCGCTAAGGGAAATTAAGTCAGTTTTCAAGAAATTCCCCCTTGCCACCCTGCTTTTTCATATAGGCTAAAAAACCTCCCTTTGTAGGGGGAGTATCATCACTATAGAAAACAACATACTTTAAATATGTATTGATTTTTTCTTCAATGACTTTTACTGTACGATAAAAAGCCGAACGAGAAAGCTTATATTTTTTTGCAATATCTTCCACCAAAAGATTTTCGCACCAGTAATCTGTGGCAATTTTTCTTTCGTAATCCGTCAGTTCATTATTCATAACTTTTCGTACAGTTTCTATCATTCTTTGCCTTTTCTTATAGACAAGGTATTTTACACCCTTGTCCGTCGCAGTTCTGTCCATAACCTCCAAATCTTCCGTGAGAAAAATATAGTCCTCAGAGGTAATTTCAATTATTTTCTCGTTATGTACCGTAGTAAAACCTCCCCTTTTGAGAAAAATAAAAAACGCATATATTTTTCATATACACGTTTTATCGAACATTTGTTCGCCTTGCAATTATTATTGTAGCGATATTTTATTAACTTGTCAAGAGGAAATAAAAATTTTTCGCAAAGAGGCATATCTAAAATCGAAATCAGTAATTATAAAAATAAAAAAAGACGGAAACCATAAAGATTTCCGTCTAATTCTTTGGTTAAGTTTTACTGATTATTCAGCATCCTTATCCTTTTTTCTTGTAAGAACAAGAGCTGCACCAGCAACGAGAGCAACAGCACCTACAGCGATGAGTGAATTGTCACCCAACTCCGGAACATCTTCAACAGGTTCTGTTGTAGTAGTTGTTGTTGTAGTTGTAGTAGTTGTTTTGAAGCAATAATCAGATGTTGTGCCACCGAAAAGTGATGCAACGATATCGCCAATCACGCCAAAGATTGAATCGAAAATGCTTGAAAGAGTTGTTTCAACACAGCTAACTTCATCTTCAGGAAGGAATGTTGGGAGTTCCGGGAAGCTTGTGAAGCCTAAGAAATCCATAACAACATCAAACACTGCGTTTGAACCAACTGCAATAGATGCTGCTTCAAGAGCATTCAATGCAACTGTCTGGTCTACTACACCATTTCTTACGTCAGCAACGATTTCAGTTGCGAGGTCAATCGGGTCAACCTCAGCAGATGAAATAAGTTCTTTGTAATATTCTGTCCAAGCTGCTGTATCTTCAGCATCAGCCGGCTTTGCAGCTGCAAAAACAGAAACGCTCATTACAAGAACCATTGCTAAAGCAAGAACTACTGCAAGAGTCTTTTTCATGAAAATCATTTTCCTTTCGTAAATTAATTTTTGCAAAAATTAAGGCATAAGCCCTCATTTACTCGTTCATTATATCTAATATAGGGAAAAAAGTCAATGATTTTCTTGCAAATTTCTTCATTTTTGGAAAATTTGAACACATTTTATTATATGTGGATATTATTGTTGTGTTTTATTGCGGATTATAGTGAAAAAATAATTATACAGGAGGTGTAAATATGTTTTTTAACAAGCAGAAAAAAATGGAAAAGAAGGAAGAAACAAGAAAGAAAATAGAAAAATTAAGCGAGGAAATTTCTGAGATATGGAATAGTGAAGAAAACGCCAAGCAATTCGATGCCAACGGCTGGTACACAGGTAACCCGCAGGACGCAGTTGTTCCCGAACAGGACGCAGATGACCTGTAAATAATTATGAATTCGTAACGCATAATTCGTAATTATCTATAATAGTATATATTTTTCGAAAAAGACTTGATTTTATTATATTTATATGGTATTATTCTTTATGGTAAGAATATTCGTGTTGGCAGAGAGTGGGGCGACCCGCTCTCTTGAATTTATACGGACATTTTTTCAAGGGTGATTTATATCAACCTTAACGACAATTTAATATTTTAGGAGGTTCTATGAAAAAGAACACAGCTTCCGTGGTATGGGATATTGCAAAGCCCATCGCAGACGAATTAGGTCTTATTCTTTGGGATGTTAAATTCGTTAAAGAAGGTGCAAGATGGTATCTTCGTATCACTATTGACAAAGAAGATGGTGTAGGCATTGACGATTGCGTTAATATGCACCACGCTATTGACGGTCCTCTTGATGAGGCAGACCCAATTGAGCAGGCATACAATTTGCAGGTTCAGTCCCCAGGTATCGAAAGAGAATTATCCCGTGATTTTCATTTCGATTGCTATTTAGGTGAAAAAATTCAAGTCAGACTTATCAAAGCTTTTGAAGGCAAGAGAGAATACAAAGGCATTCTCATTGACTACAATAACGAAAGTGTTACAATCGCAATTGATGAAGAAACTGAAATGAACATATTAAAAAAAGAAGCGTCATGGATTAAGGCAGACGATTTCGGCGGAATCGGTGACATTGACTAATCCATACATTTTACAGGAGGTTTTATAGAAAATGAACAAAGAATTTTTTGAGGCAGTTGCCTTAATGGAAAAAGAAAAAGGTATTCAGGCGGAATATCTTTATGACAAAATCAGCGAGGCAATTGTTAAGGCTGTCAGAAAAGACTATAACAACAAGGACGTTGTTGCTTGTGACATTGACCCCCAAGCACAGACTATGAGAGTTTATGTTCACCTTAACATTGTTGAGGAACTTGAAGACTGGGATACAGATATTCTTGTGGAGGATGCACAGGAATATCGTGCAGACGCAAAGGCCGGTGAAACACTTGAAATTGAACTTGACACAATGAAATTCGGCAGAATTGCTGCACAGACAGCAAAGCACGTTATCCGTCAGGGTATCAAGGATGCAGAGCGTGGTCAGATTATCAAGGACTTCCAGTCAAAAACAAAGGACCTTATTTCTGCAAAGGTTGGCAGAATTGACCCAATCAACGGTAATGTTACTCTTGAAATCGGCAAGGGCACAGCAGTTCTTCCAAAGGCGGAGCAGGTTCCCGGTGAAACATTTACAGAAGGTCAAATGATTAAGGTTTACATCAGCGAAGTTAAAGAAACTGAACGCGGACCAAGAATTATGATTTCAAGAACTCACGCAGGTCTTGTCAGAAGACTCTTTGAGCAGGAAGTTCCTGAAATTTACGACGGTATCGTTGCAATCCACTCTGTTTCCCGTGAAGCAGGTATCAGAACAAAGATGGCAGTAAGCAGTAAAGATGAAAATGTTGACCCAATCGGTGCTTGTATCGGCCAGCGTGGTGCTCGTGTTAACAATATTGTTGAGGTTCTCGGCGGAGAAAAAATTGACATTGTTAAATACAGCGAAAACCCCGCAGAGTTTATTGGTGCTGCACTTGCTCCTGCAAATGTTCTTGAGGTTGAGATTGTCAGTGAAGAAGATAAAAAATGTCAGGTAACTGTTCCGGACCATCAGTTATCCCTTGCAATCGGCAACAAGGGCTTGAATGCTAAACTTGCAGCAAAGCTCACAGGTTGGAAAATCGATATTAAGCCTGAAAGTGGTTTCTACGAGGGCTAATCCTAATACTTAACAAAAGAAAGGAGATAATAAAGTGAAGCAGAAGAAAATTCCAATGCGTCGTTGCAACGGCTGTAACGAGCAAAAGGCTAAAAACGAGCTTATAAGAATTGTCCGCAGTCCCGAGGGCGAAATAAGCCTTGACCTTACAGGCAAAAAGTCAGGTCGCGGGGCATACATCTGCAACAACATTGATTGTCTCCGCAAGTGTAGAAAATCGCGAAGAATTGACAGGACTTTTGAAATAACTATTCCCGATGAGGTCTATGACAGTCTGGAGGCACAGATTAAAGAAAATGATAACGGATAATTTAAAAGGTGCTTTCGGTCTTTGCCGTAGGGCAGGAAAGATGTCCTTGGGTCACGACGCAGTTGTTACAGCAATCAAAAAACGAAAGGCACAGCTTGTAATTACTTGCAGTGACGCTTCCGAAAGACTTAAAAGAGAAATCGGGGACGAATGTTCCTTTGATGGTCGCAATATTAAATATATTGATGCACCTTTCAAAACAGATGAACTTGCTTTTTGCATAAGTTCAAAGGCAAAGGTTATTTCAATTGATGACCCGGGATTCGCAGAGAAACTTATTACGATTTTAACTCAGGATAACTGAAACGGAGGTTATGAGAATGATTAAAAAGTACAAGGTACACGAAGTTGCAAAGGATTTTGACATCCCAAGCAAATATGTTATAGAAAACCTTACAAAGCATTTTGAAGGTGAAAAGAAATCGCAGACAGCACTTGATGAAAAAGAACTTGACTTTATTTTTGATGTAATTACAAAGGACAATTCAGTTAAGAGCTTTGATGCGTATTTCAATGCTGTTCCTCAGGAAAGCAAGAAGGCTGAAAAGAAGGAAGAGCCTAAAAAGGATAAGGCACAGGAGAAGGGCAAGAAAGAAACAAAACCTGCTGAAAACAAAAAGCAGAATGCTCCTGCAAAACAGAATCCACAGCCACAGCAACCAAAGAAGAAAGAGAAAGACCCGGATAAGCCAATGCAGGCTCGTACAAAGGGTGAAATGCGTCACATTGACACAAGAGCAAATTCCTTTGATGCTGAAAAATACAACGAAAAATATGAAAACATCGCTCCTGCTAACACACACCAGAGCGATAATATGGTTAAAAAGCAGAAGCTTAAACAAAAGAGCCAGCAATACCGCAAGCAGGGTATGAGAAGCGGTAAGAAGGAAACTGAAGCAGAAAGACTTAAGAGAATCGCAGCAGAAAGAGCTAAAAAACCACCTGTAATCACAGTTGGTGACGAAATCACAGTTGGCGAATTAGCTTCCCGTCTTAAAATGACTGCTGCCGAAGTTATCAAAAAACTCTTTGCCCTTGGTATGATGGCAACTGTTAACGAGGTTATTGACTATGACACAGCTGAAATCGTTGCTACTGAACTTGGTGCAAAGGTCAGCCGTGAGGTAGTTGTTACTATTGAAGAAAGAATTATTGATGACAGCGAAGATGATGAAGAAAATCTTGTAACTCGTGACCCTGTTGTAGTTGTTATGGGACACGTTGACCACGGTAAGACATCACTTCTTGATGCTATCAAGAATACAAATGTTACTGCTACCGAAGCAGGTGGTATTACACAGCACATCGGTGCTTACAGAGTAAACCTTAACGGTCAGTACATCACATTCCTTGACACACCGGGTCACGCTGCATTTACATCAATGCGTGCCCGTGGTGCAAAGGCTACTGACGTTGCAATTCTTGTTGTTGCTGCTGACGACGGTATTATGCCACAGACAATTGAGGCTATTAACCACGCAAAAGCTGCAGAGGTTGACATTATTGTTGCCATTAACAAAATGGATAAACCCGGCACAACAGTTGATAGGATTATGCAGCAGCTCACAGAACACGGTCTTGTTCCTGAAGAATGGGGCGGTGACATTATCTGTGTTCCTGTTTCCGCAAAGACACATATGAATATTGACAAACTCCTTGAAAATGTTCTTCTCACTGCAGAAATGAGAGAGCTTAAGGCTAACCCGAACAGAGCTGCTAAAGGTATTGTTATTGAGGCTCGTCTTGACAAGGGTAAAGGACCTGTTGCCACACTCCTTGTTCAGAACGGTACTCTCCATTCAGGCGATATTGTTGTTGCAGGTACTGCGGTTGGTCGTGTTCGTGTTATGGTTGACGACAAACACCGTTCAATCAAAGAAGCCGGTCCATCAGTTCCTGTTGAAATTATGGGTCTTGATGAGGTTCCACAGTCAGGTGACGTGTTCAATGCAGTTTCTGACGAAAGACTTGCTCGTGAGCTTGTTGAAAAGAGAAAGCAGGAAAAGAAAGAAGAACAGTTCAACCAG
>JAZSBY010000122.1:0-6483 GCA_045602655.1 Candidatus Fimenecus sp.
AAAAGAAAATAAGTAGAAAACCAGTTAAAGCCTTGTCATTGAATGATGATGAGTTCTTTGTTTTTGAATCTATTTCTAACGCCGCAAATTGGCTAATACAAGAAAAAATGATAAAATCACAAGAAAATGGAATAAGAAGTCATATATCAGAAGTGTGTAAGGGTAAAAGAAAAACGGCATACGGATATATGTGGGAATATATTTCTTAATTTAAAACATTATGCTGATGTTGAGCTGTCAGTCTAATTTGGATTGGCGGTTATTTGTAGGCACTTGACAAGTTTGGGTATGGTTTACGGCTTTTGCAGACCCATTAAAACAAAAGCTACACATTGTTGTTTTTATATTTGAGTTAAAGGAAGTGAGACAAAATGGAAGGTAGAAGCACCGTTTACAATAAAATTACAAGTCCAACTAAGATTGCTAATATTAATCCTGAAAATGCACAGTTATCAAAGGATTTTCTTGAATATTTGGCTTCTGTTGATAGAAGTCCTCAGACTATCGAGCAGTATTCTTATGATTTGAAGATATTTTTCGTATTCGTATCTGAACAGTTAAACAACAAGGAATTTATTAAGATTACAAAACGTGAGTTGGCGAGATTTCAGAACTGGTGCATTAATGACCTTGGTTGGTCTCCAAAGCGTTTAAGACGTGTTAAGTCTGTAATCAGTTCTTTAAGTTCTTATATAGAAAATATGCTTGATGAAGAGGAAGGTTATGAGGATTTCCGTTCAATTGTAAAAAAGATTGAAAGTCCTGCTAATGAGCCTGTCCGTGAAAAGACAGTTCTGACAGATGAACAGATAGATTTACTTTTAGATACTCTTGTTGAAAGAGAACAATATGAAAGAGCTGTTGCTGTTGCCATTCTTTGTTATTCGGGTATGCGAAAAGGGGAATTGCTGCAAATGGCTATGCGATTTTTTGATAAAGACCATCTTGAATTTGGTTGTCTTTATAAAACTGATAAGGTCAGGGCGAAAGGCAGAGGAGTCCGTGGTAAGATGATTAACAAGTACGTTATGAACAAGGTGGACAAGTATCTTGACCTTTGGAGAAAACAGCGTGAAGAACTTGGTATTGATAGTGAATGGGTATTTGTTATTAAGCACGGTGACGTATGGGATAGAAGAACTGATATTGAGGGCTGGAAAGATGAATTTAGTAAGATTATTGGTGTTCCTTTTTATTTTCACTGTTTAAGGCATAAACTTTGTTCTGAACTTGTGGCACAGAATGTTCCTTCTGAAATTATCAGAGAATTTTTCAAATGGGACTCTGCTGAGATGATTAGCATTTACAATGACAATTCTGCTGTTGATGATTTTGGTAAGTATTTTAGTGCTGACGGAATTATTGCACAGGAACAGAAAGGTCTTGCCGACCTTAAATAAAATATCAAAAACTCAAATAAAATCCGAGTTTAATGTGGGTAGTCTCCTACCCACTTATATACACTCAAAACCACACGAGGTCAAGAGTGTACCAAAATAAAAATAAAGGAAGAATAAAATGCCAGAATACAAATTTATATGTAAAAATTGTGACAAGGAAGTTACTATTGAAAAGAGGATTAGTCAGTATAATCCAAAAGAACCTTGTCCTTATTGTAGTCAACCTATGTCAAGAGATATTAAGGATTTTGGCGGCGATTACATCTGCAAAACAAGTGGATTTTACGGTAAGACATCAAATTGATACTTAACGCTATTGCGTTTTGTTAATACAAAGACTTGTAGGAGTAGCTACCTATGGGTTTGAGGGTAGTACGACTCCAACTACCCTCTTTTTGTATTTTATAGAATGAAATGGAGTCGGATTGGAGTCTGGAATAATGTTATTAACAAAAGAAGTAGATTATAAAGTCAATACAAGGTCTTTGAAGTATTATAGAGATTTAGGTTACAGTTGCACAGTTGGAGAAGTTATTAAAGTAAAAATTGAGGATTTAAAAGCAAATTCCCTACCTTTAGTGCAATATCAATGTGACAGATGTGGGGATATATTTGAAATTTCCTTTAAAAGTTTTTCATGTTGTCACAAAATAAACGAAGAAACTTTTTGTGTGAAATGTGCAAATCAAATTATTCGTGAAGAAAAACATCAACAGGCAATTAAATATATCGCCAAAGATGGTTCTAAAATGTGCACTTTATGTAATAGACAGTTGCCTGCTGATAGTGACCATTTTAACCATAAATATGATACTAAAGACGGATTTACAAGCAGGTGTAAAGAATGTTTAGGCAGAAAGTTTACCGACCATTTAACTCGAAGACCTAAATATGGATACAAATTCTGTAAGAAATGTAATAGAGAGCTTCCTGTGAGTTCCATGTATTTTCCTACAGACAAGCAATGTCCTGATGGATTAAGAAATGTATGTAGGGAATGTAATAAAAAATATGGTAAATTTCTTGATAAAGTATATACAAAATCAGAAATATGGACAAGCGAAGATTTGGAGTTATTAAAATCTATTTATTCAGATTATACCAATGAAGAATTGGTTGAAAAATTCTTCCCAAACAGAAGTATTCGCGCCTTAGAAAGCATAGCTGATAAATATGGATTTTCAGGAAAATCAGAAGAAACATATAAACGCTCATGTAAAACCAGAGGTGTTAAGTGTTCACAAAAATTAAAAGGGCGAATAGTATCGGATGAAACAAAATTAAAATTATCTGAACAACGCAAAAAGTATTATGAAACTCATGATGGTTGGATGAAAGGTAAAAAATTATCGGATGAACATAGAAAATCAATCAGCATGAGAATGAAAGGCAAATGGTCGGGCAATAACAATCCACGAGTTTCCAATTCTTTAAAAGGTAAAGATAATCCAAATTGGAAAGGTGGTATTACAGACTTGTATCAAGAATTGAGGTCTGATACAAAAGAATGGTTATTAAATTCAGCTCAGTTTGTTGGATACAATTGCGTGATTTCTGGCAAAAACTTTGACAATGTACACCATCTATATCCTTTTAAAGATATGGTACAGGATGTTTTTCGCAACCTAAACCTTGAAAAAAGAAAGAATATGTCTACTTATTCGCCACAAGAAGAATATTTGATTAGAAATGAATTGAAAAATATTCACGAGTATTATGGGTATGGGGCAGCTTTAAATGTTAAAGTACATAAATTATTTCATGACAATTATGGGTATACAGATACAAATTACAATGATTTTTTAGATTTTATATTTAGAATTGAGAATGGAGAATTTTCTGATTGGTTTGATGAGAATAATTTGACAGTTAATATAAATTACACTTATGTTGATTATATCAAACATTTAATTAAGGAGGTGGTATAATGCCACAAAAGAAACGTGCAAAACCGCCTGTAGGCAAAAAGATATGCAAAGAATGTGGTAAAGAAAAAACACTTTCTTGTTATTATACCACCACAAACCCAATGGTGTCAAGTGATGGTCGTACTGTAAATATTTGCAAAACTTGCGTAAAGAATGGTTCTTATAATCTTGACGGTTCTCTAAATACTGAATTATTTAAACAAAAGCTAATGCTTATGGACAAGCCTTACGTTCCCGACGCTCTTGAAGCGGCTATTAAGGAAGTGAATCATTCGATAGAATTGGGAAAAGGCAGAACCGATGTTATTGGATGCTATTTTAAAAATGTTTCTACATTACCACAGTATTCAAAACTTAGCTTTCTTGAGTCTATGAATTTAATAGAGCAAGGCAAAAGTATTACCGAAGCTGTTACTGCTACCGAAAAGAAAAACGCATCAAGAAACGAAGATGTCTATGTTAAACAGGTAGATGATTTTGTAGTAACAGAAGATATGGTTGACCTTTTTGGCGAGGGTTTTACTAAATCTGAATACAGAAAAATGAGTAAAAAATTTGATAAGCTTAAACAGAATTATCAAATGACAACAAACCTTCACGAAGAAGCTTTGGCGACCTATGTTAGATTTAAGGTAAAAGAAGAACAAGCTACAGCAATTGGAGATGTAGGCGGTGCTGAAAAATGGTCAAGAAGTGCAAGTGCCGCTGCTGAATCAGCAAAGCTTACACCTAAACAGTTGACTAAAGCTGATTTACAAGGCGGTATAACTGCAATATCAGAAATATCAAAAGCGTGTGAAGAAGCCGTTGATATTATAGATATTTTACCTCGTTTTAAATATGCACCTAACGATGCTCCTGATTTTATTATTTGGTGCTATGTTAATTTTTGTAGAAAACTTAAAGGTTTGCCTGAATGTGAATACAGAGATGTTTATGCTTTTTATGATAGAAAGAAACAAGAATATCTTGAACAATATGGCGACCCGTATGGAATATTTGAAGGAGATACTACCGAAAAAAATAGACCTAATGTAGAGCAGTTTATAAAACTACCAAAAGATTATAATATTGGCGGTGATGAGTAATGGCAAGTGAAAGAATTAAAAAACTTGCTGATGACAGCCTTTTTGGAAAAAACATTGCAAATTATTGTGATTTTATTAGTTGGTGTAGGTGGTATCCAGATTTGATGTTTGATATGCTAAAACCTGAAACTGGTGGAATTAATCTACATCTCGACCAAAGAATATTTTTGAGATGTGATGTAAGATTTTTTTCTTTATACGGAGACTTTTCTCGTGGATATGGTAAAACGTATGACGAAGTGTTGTCTGCTGTTGCAGTAGCGTTACTTTATCCGGGTGTTTCAATAGCAATTTCAGCTCAAACTAAAGAAAATGCTGCGGATTTGCTTGCAGGAAAATGGAACGAAATATCAAAGCATTACCCGCTTTTAATTAATGAATTAGAAGAAAAACCTAAATTTTCAAGAGGTAATGCGTATATTCTTTTTAAAAACGGTTCTGAATTGGATGCAATTGCTAATGCTCAATCCACTAAAGGACAAAGACGTAGGCGTTTAAAAATCGAGGAATCTGCACTTTTGAATAATGTACTATTTGAAGATGCTCTCGCCCCAGTTGTAGAAGTTCCCCGTTTAACAGTAGGTAAACTAAGTATTCCAGACCCAAGCGAATTAAATCAGCAAATACACTTCTTCACAACTGCTGGATTTAGGGGTAGTGACGAGTTTAATAGAATTGTTGCAATGGTTGACGAAATGGAAAATCTGCAAGGCAAAATGGTTTTGGGGGCAAATTGGATGCTCCCTTGTTTTTATGGCAGAGGTAGTTCCAAAAGTCAAATATTGAATAAAAAGAAAAATATGTCTATTGTTGCTTTTGCTCAGAACTATGAACAAGATTGGGTTGGTGCATCTGATGGTGCATTAGTTAATATAAACAGGCTTATGAATTGTAGAACATTATCTATTGCATATAGCAAATCTCAATCTCCTGATGACGAATACTATATGGGAGTTGACGTAGCACGAAGTCAAAAAACATCTAATAACCAATCATCTGTTGTTGTAGGAAAAGTTATTAGAAACTCTGACAGAACAAAAATTGTCGGAGTTGATATAGTGAATATAATTAATATTCCTAATATTTTGAACTTTACAGCACAAGCTTGTAAAATAAAACAAATTCAAAAAAGATATAATGCAAAAATGGTAATCTGTGATGGCAATGGACTGGGTGCAGGATTAGTAGACTGCATGCTAACTGAAACTATTGACCCGATGACAAATGAGAGTTTAGGTTGTTGGGACACCGTAAACGATGATAACGTACCAGAGATACCTAATTCTCCTAAAATCGTTTACAATTTAAAAGCACAGTCTTGTCAAAATGAAGTTGTAACCACATTTATTGATTATGTTGATGGTGGGAAATTAAGGCTACTTGAAAAAAGAATGGAAAACGACTTTAAAGAAAATGAATGGGACGATTTCGATGATAAAATACGTCCATTTTTGGAAACAGATGCTTTCATAGAAGAAACTGCAAACTTAAAAATGAAACACCTTTCTAATGGTAGTATAACAATAGACAAGGCTGTAAAAAAGATAGACAAAGATAGATGTAGTGCTATGATGTATATGTTGTATTATATAGAAAAGTTTGCAAAAGAAGTCAACAATTCCGACTACGAATACAATGTCTTTATCAACTAAAGAAAGAGAGGTGAAATGAATGGCAGAAAATACAACACAGACACAGCAAGCAGATATTCCAAATCACGAATTTAATTCATATTATGCTAATCTACATAGAGATATTTCTACACATCATTGGTTTGGCATATTTGACGATTATACAATTGAAGCAATTTCAGATATAATCAAGCATCCTATGGAACACAATCAAATTCTTAGAGAGATTTCACGCAGATTGTATTCAAGCAATGGATTGACTCGCAACACCATTGATTATATTGAAGCTATGCCAACTTTGGATTATGTAATTACAGCTTATGAAAAAACTAATAAATCCAAAGTACAAAAAGAATTGGTTCAATATATCCTCAAAAAGATAAAACATAAAGAATTTATCAGAGATGCGATACATAAAGGGTGCGTTGATGGCACT
>JAZSBY010000123.1:0-6231 GCA_045602655.1 Candidatus Fimenecus sp.
GAATGTGTATCGTCCCGGTTGCCTTGAGCATTATGTACTCAACCAACTTCGTAATGATGATGCATTCATTCCCGAACTTGACTTTGTTATGGAAAAGGACGGCAAAATCATAGGACAAAATATGTTTATGAATGCCGTTATCAAAGCCGATGATGGCAGGTATATTCCAATCGTGACAATGGGTCCTATCTGTATTGCTAATGAACTCAAACGTCAGGGTTATGGTAAATTTCTGCTTGACTATTCTCTGGAAAAAGCAACAGAAATGGGATTCGGTGCAATCTGTTTTGAAGGTAACGTTGATTTCTATGGAAAAAGTGGTTTTACTTATGCCAGTGAATTCGGTATCCGCTACCACGATTTACCTGACGATGCAGATGCTTCATTCTTCCTTTGTAAAGAATTGAAAAAAGGTTATCTCGATGGAATCACAGGTGAGTACACTCCACCACAAGGATACTTTGTAGATGAAGACAAAGCAGAAGAATTCGACAAACAATTCCCACCTAAAGAAAAACTAAAACTTCCGGGACAACTTTTCTAAAACGAACAAAACAAAGGGCAGTGCATTTCGGTGTGCTGCCTCAGTTTTAGCAACTCTCAAATTATCGAATGGAACTCAATTCTTCGACAAATCTGCAACAATATTTCACGCCTATGAAGTTAGCATTTAACCTCATAGGCGTGTTTTCTTATATTTCGTTAAACTAAGGTAAAGCGTCAGTGAAAGTTTCCACTACGATTTTTACTCCTAATTTTACCCCCTCCACAAAAGCATCCTTTTCAGCAATTCCACACATATCCATAGTGCAATCCTTGTACTTTTCAAATAGGATTTTCTGCTCTTCTGTGAGTGTGGATGATAACTTTTCTTCGTTCCGTGCAGCAAGGTGCAAGAGTTGTGAATACTCACTCCCCTTCTTGATACCTTTGTCTGCAGGAACAATGTTCCCGTAATACAGGTCTTCCAAAGTTGTCATAAAAAACCTCCTTTCAGCGTGTCTATATATCACTCTGAAAGGAGTAAAAGTCAAGTATTTTTTATAATTATTTCAAATTAATAGAACCTGTTGTTTTGCTATCCACTGCAAATGTGAAGAATTTACTTTTGAGGATTGTTGAAAAGTAGTTGGTATTTTCAAATTCTTCAGAGTAGTTTTTCTCAATGCATTTAAGAGCTTCACGGAGTTGCAATACGGTTGCAAAGCAGTGCTTACAAGGAGTTATGTGATAGCACTCACAATAAAGTTCACTGATTTCACCATTTTTGCATGTGAATTCTACGATATATGACTTTGAGGTCACTACGATTGCTCTGCCCTTTGTACCATTGAGTTCAAGATACTCAACACTGTTTTCCATATAGATTTCGTAGCCGTCACCAAGGTCACACTCATCGAATTTCAAGCCCTCAAGGTTTTCAAGTACAAAAGACGAATCATCAGTACCACTCACATATTCCTCATCTTCTTCAGGTGCCTTGAACCAAGTAAGTGCCTTCTCAAAAGCCAATGCATTGGAGTCGAATGTGACAAAATGGCTACCTGCAAAGTGAAACTCGCCCTGCACATTTGTATCCGCCTTACCGATAACTCGCTTATAGTCGGACAACTTGATTTTGAAGTTATATGTGATATTCACAACAACACCAATAACACCTTCCAGTTTACCATCAACAAATACACGGTCACCGATTTTGAGGCTGAATGAATCGTTGTAATAGGTGTATGGCTTATACACATCAGGGAATTTGATTTCCACAAGTGATTTGCGGATTATCTGGTCATCTGTAACAACTTCAGGGATTATGATTTCACGCTCAGGAGTATTTTCATTGAATTGGAATCCGATTTTTGTACTCATAATTACATCTCCTCTCTTTTCTGTCTATATTGTAACACGTAATAGCAAAATGAGAAGAAATTAAAAATAAACTTAGTCCGCTTTTATGGACAGTGAAAAATCTTTATAGTCTTTGTTTTTGATATTGTCTTTTACTACTTCAACATTCCGTGATATCTACCCATCCAGTATGGAAGCGTGTATGTTGTGGAGCCTTCCATTTCAAAAGGTGAATAGGCACCGTCAAGCCTGTAAGTTAAGCTGTTGAACTTATGGAGTGCACGCTCATCCGGAGCAGCAACTTTCCATTGAAGTTTTGATACGCTGAGAACAACACCTATGAGCCTGATAATTTCGTTATCACTTCCTGAGAACAATGGTTTTCTCACATTAGGGTCATAACTGAGTTCGTTTGTTCCGCCAACTCCACAATCCTCTTCAAGGTCAAGTTCCTTAATATCATCTCTGTTTTCGTTTGTTGCAAGGTATTTTATTGTTTCAATCGGATGACGAGAAAGTGACCATGCAGCAGTATCAATAAGACTGTTGCCATAATAGTCTGTCTTTTCTTCATCAGGATAAGCGAGCTGATAGATATAGTACCAAAGAGGATTTTCGCTGAAACTTATTGAATACCACCAGTCATCAATACCTTCTCTGTAATATGTGAGAAGTTCCTCATCATCCTCCATCTGGAAAAGAAGATAATAAGCAAGCATAGCCATTTCTTCATCGGAATCGTTAAGAATCATACGATATACGGTCTTTATTGTTTCAGTTTCCATAAGCGGTCTGAGTAAGAGTGGGATAACTGTTGATACGCTTGCTGCATATTACATAATAGCCATTTTATAGCGTTCCCAGTTCTGTGTCATAATTGTTGCATATTCGTATGCAGGGTCGAGGGCCGCCATACGGTATTCATCTTCCCATTTCTGATTACCTGTCACATAAGCGGCAAGCTTAAATGCTGTCAAAAGAACTGCTGACTGAAGCGGAGCACCACCTAAAGCCTGACCATTGTGGAAATATGTTCTGTTAAATTTACCCCAGGTTGTAGGCTGACCTGTTCCGTCACAAAGTGAATATCCGTTATCAACAAGATGCTGAGCAAACTTCTCCATTGTATTTACAATGAGTGCTTTTAATTCAGGGTCTTCTTCGCCAAGAATATCATAAGCCAACTTATAAATAAAAAGATGACCGATAATTTCGTCTGCGCTTGTATCTCCCTTGTACACTATGTCAGTTAAATCGTAACCACTGCCCACAAGGTCGTTCCAAAGTCTTTCCGGCAACTCACCAGAAGCATCAACAACAACTCCTCTTAAGTTTTCACCGTGAAGAAGGTATTCATCATCGGAAGGGTCTAATGTTGAAACACCTGTTGCGGTGCCATCACCATTGTGGCTCCAATAGATATTACCATCAAGAGCAAAACCTTCTTCCTCAAGAGAATATGTTCTCGCCCAAAAGCCTTCAAGAAGCCTTGTTCTTTTTGCATATTGATTATCTGTTTCAACAGTTGGGTCTTTCCATACGCTAGAATTGAGAACAGCAAGATGGTCACCTGACATAATATATGTACGACGGCCCAAACTCATATAAGTTTTATTCATTTTTTCAAAGGCATCTGCAGGGCTGTTGCCGGGAATGTTCTGAGAATAATCTCCACCTTCAATAAGAGCCTCAGCTGTATAGTATTTGCCCATATTCAGGTCTGTAACACTACCGTTTCTTTGTGCTCTGACATAGCTTTCCGTAGTGCCCTGACGCATTGAAATATATGTAAGGAAAAGAACTGCTTCTGTTGAAAGAGTTGCAGTTTTTCGAGCTTTTTCAATTTCCTCGGCAGTTGCATTTGGGTCGTCACGAAGAACTGCGTAACGCATAAGTTCACCTGCACCATACATAGCAGTCCACAAACCATCATTGTCAGTTTCTGACGGAACAAAGTCACCGATAGCTTCGTTATAGTATGAATTTGCTACCATACCACGCCTTGCAACATCTTCCTGAGTGTTTTCACTCATAATTGCAGCTTTGTCGGTACCATTCATCTCAACCATTTCAATGTGAGTATAGCCCTCAGCCATAACTGTCCAAATGCCGTTTCCTCCATCGGAGAAAATAGCAAGAACATTTCCGTTGCCTGAATCAGCACTATAAAAATATCTATCACCCATAAATCGCTGTTCGATATCACGGGGATTAGTTGCATTGTTATCTGTTCGAAGAACACCATAATCGGTGATTTCCCACACTGCACCATCAGCGGTAGTTACTGTTTTTGCGTTCTGATAAGTGTTTTCATCCTTTACAGTAGCAGGAACTTCTGCACTATCATTTTTTTCATAGCGAGTAACTATTTTCTGAAGAACATCGTTTTCCTCTACGGCTTCATTGTTATAGTCTGTCTTTTTCTTGTTTGAATCCTTGATTTTTGTGGGTGTAGTTGTAACTGTGAGGACAGCAGAGGATGTGAGTCCGTCGGAAGTTTGTGCAGTAACAGTAACGGTACCTTCACTAAGGCCTGTTACTCTACCCCATTCATCAACAGAGGCAATTTCTTCAGGCTCTGTACTCCATGTGAGAACGCGGTTTGTAACATCAGAAGAGAAAACTGCTTCAACGGTTCTTGAGTCGCCGATGCTCATTTCCCAGTTCTGTGGGACAACCAACCTAAGTGTGTCTTTATCCTCAAAACTTACTGCAATAGCAGGAATACACGCTGACCATAGCATAGCAATCGAAAGAACCAATGCAACCAATTTTTTCATATTTATCCTCCTTGATTAACCATATTTCAGGATGTTACTTACAATATGATTTTAACATTGACATAAAAGAATTGCAACAGTTTTGACACAACTCATTTCATATACATTCTTAACTGAAAAGTTCTCCGAATATCTGCTCGTTTGCCTATTCTTCAACAATGCTTTTTTGCTATGAAATACTAAAATACTTTTTTGACAACTTGCAGCAGTCCTAAAAACTGTTGCTTTTATTTTTGTGGGTGATATAATTATTTTAACAAATAAAGAATTGTATTGGAGTTATTATGTTAAAACAAAAGAATTACAAAAAAACACTTATAGCTTGTTATCTTGGATTTGTAACGCAGGCTATATCCGCAAACTTTACCCCACTCTTATTTTTAACATTCAAAGATACTTATGGGATTACGCTTGACAAAATTGCAATGATTCCGTTAGTGTTCTATTTAACACAATTGCTCATCGACTTTGCTGCTACTAAATTTGCCGATAAAATTGGGTATCGTGCTTGTGTGGTGGCATCCCAAGTGTTGTCATCGGTCGGACTTGTATCAATGGCATTCCTGCCAGAACTATTACCAAATCCTTTTTTTGGCATTCTGATTTCCGTGGTACTTTATGCCATTGGCAGTGGTCTTATTGAAGTTTTAGTAAGCCCAATTGTTGAAGCCTGCCCATTTGAGAATAAGGACGGAATGATGAGTCTCTTACATTCTTTCTACTGTTGGGGTGCAATGGGTGTTGTTTTAGGTTCTACACTCTTTTTTGCTGTGTTTGGTGTGGAAAATTGGAAGATACTTACGATTATTTGGGCATTAGTGCCATTATATAATACATTCAACTTTATTAATTGCCCTATTGAACGGTTGGTTGAAGATGGTAAGAGTATGAGTGTTGGTCAGTTGCTGAAAACACCTATCTTCTGGTTAATGATAATACTTATGGTATGTTCAGGTGCATCTGAGGCAACTATGGCTCAATGGGCATCTGCATTTACAGAATCTGCAATCGGTGTTTCCAAAACTGTTGGGGACTTGGCAGGACCTTGCTTATTTGCTATGTTTATGGGTATATCTCGTGTAGTGTATGGTAAATTCAGCGATAAACTTGACTTGACCAAGGTTATGCTTACCTGTGGTGCAATGTGTGCTGGGTGTTATCTGTTGGCATCTTTGTCTTCATTGCCAATCCTTGGACTTGCAGGCTGTGCACTCTGCGGTTTGGCAGTTGGTATTATGTGGCCTGGGTCTATCAGTATTTCTTCACAGAAATGTCCGAGAGGCGGTACCGCTATGTTTGCATTTTTGGCATTGGCCGGTGATTTAGGGGCTATGGTAAGTCCTGCTATGGTGGGAAGCATTTCCGAAATGGCAGGTGGCAATCTTAAAACAGGGTTGCTTGTAGCAACGGTATTTCCTGTGGTGCTTGTATTTGCATTGCTGATTCTAAAGAAAAAGTTAGTAAAGCAATAAATAGATAATAACAAATATGAATTTGTCGAACAAAGTTAAGCAACAGTATTTCGCTGTTGCTTTTATTTTTGTGGGTGGTATTATTATCTTGTAAAGGAGATGTTACCATGAAAAAATTACTGTTATTAATCATTCCC
>JAZSBY010000124.1:0-29519 GCA_045602655.1 Candidatus Fimenecus sp.
ATTAATTTTGCAAAGTTTACTATTGCAAGTGCAACACCGCATATAAGTGCAATTGAAAATTCCTTTAAAACAACCTTTAATGTATCTCTGAATTCAATTTCACCCAAAGAAATACCACGGATAATTGTTGATGAGGACTGATTACCACAGTTACCGCAAGTACCCGTAAGCATTGGGATAAAGGCTGTAAGAGCCACGCAAGCAGTCAGAGCTCCCTCAAAGTGGGTGATTATTCTTTCAGTAAATGTTGCAGAAACCATCAAAAGCATAAGCCACGGGATACGCTTTTTAAAGTTTTCAAAAACACCCATTTTAAGATATGGCTTGTCAGTTGGTGTAATCGCAGCCATCAATTCCATATCTTCTGTGATTTCTTCCTGCAAAACATCAATAGCATCGTCGACCGTGATAATACCTACAAGGCGATTTTCTCCGTCTACAACAGGCAGAACAACCAAGTCGTATTTCTGGAAAATATCTGCAACGACTTCTTTATCCTCGTATGTGGTGACAGAGATTACATTATCCTCCATAACCTCACGGATTTCGGCATTTTCGTCTGCAAGAAGCAAATCCTTAACTGTTACATAACCTTTCAGTTTTCTTTTACTGTCAGTTACATAGCAGGTATAAATTGTTTCCTTATCAACACCCGTTCTGCGAATCCTTGTGAATGCATCGGCAACTGTCATTCCCCTTTTAAGGTCAACATACTCGATAGTCATAAGACTACCTGCAGAATCCTCGGGATATTTAAGGATTTCGTTAATGCTCTTACGGGTATCAGGGTCAGTATGCTTTAAAATACGCTTTACAAGTGTTGCAGGCATCTCCTCAATAAGGTCAACCGCATCATCCACATAAAGTTCATCAAGAACCTCGCGAAGCTCGGTATCACTGAATGCACAGATAAGCTGTTCCTGATATTCAGGCTCCATATTAACAAAAACTTCTGCAGCCAATTCTTTATTGAGCAAACGGTAAACAAGTGTAAGTTCACGCTCTTCAAGTTCCATAAAGATTTCGGCAATATCCTGCTCATTCATCTCGTCAAGTAACTCTTTTAACGCTTTCCAGTTTTTATTGTGCAAAAGTTCGATTAAGATTTCATAGGTTTCCATTTTTCACAACTCCTTCTTTATAGAATAGATATGTGAAACTCGGCGAGTATTTTTTAGAAATTGCAGACACAGTCTGCATAAATACTCGGAGGTTTCGCTGTTGTACTTCGACTGACGTCCACAATTTTCACTCCTTTTATGTAAACAAAATAAAAAACTGCATTTCGGCAGAAAAGCAAAAATGCAGCTAACAATTCCTTGCATTTCGTTCAAGCTTTAGCTTCGCAGGGCGATGAAATTACATTAAATCACACCTTGTTTTTCGATATGACTTGCTAACCTGCTAACAGTGTCTCCACCGTTTCGCGGCAGTAATCCGTATCCCTGTGGTAGCCTTACCTACCGAATATGTCATTACATATTTTCTTGTACATATATTATTAACTCTAAAACAGATTTTGTCAATATGATTTTTCTATTTTTATTGTTTTTTTTGCAATTTTTATAGTAATATTTCACACTTTTAGTTTGCTTACTTTGTTATATATTAACAAAAAACCTTTTATTGTGTTCATTTTTTGTTAAAATTCGTTTTTTTCATTGATTATGGACTTGAAATATGGTAAAATTTATTCACTATGATTATAAAAATAAGGAGTGCAAAAAATGAGTTTAGCTCAAACAATCAAAAACGGTGTTGACAATGTTCGCACACATTGGAAAACACCAATGAAGGGCCGTTATATGCCTTTCAGAGAAATTGCTGCTTATTCAGGCGGTGGTATTGGTGCTTATATGGTTATCACCATGGGTAGTGCTTGCCTTTTATCAGCAAACAACACATTCTTATCAGGTGTTCTCGGTGTTGCACCTATGGATATGTATGTAATGTACGTTATTTCTGTTGTTGCCAACATCTTCCTTACCGGTGTTCGTGCTAACATCATCGACAACACACGAAACAAAGCAGGTAAATATCGTCCTTACATCGTAAAAATGGCTATTCCCGCAGCCGTTATTACAAACATTATGGTTTGGTTCCCGTATGACAAACTTAGTGTTTGGTTTGGTGAAGGTACTATTTTCGGGCAGGAAAAAGCATATATTGCAAAATGTGCAATAATTATGGTGCTCAACCTGTTCCTTAACTTCTTCTATTATTTCTTCTATGACGCATACGAAAATCTTATTCACGTGCTCTCTCCAAACTCTGTTGAACGTTCAGACGTCGCTTCAGTAAAGAGTGTTGTTTATTCTTTTGCTCCAACAGTTATCAATTTTATTACACCACTTATTTCAGAGCATGTTTTCCATTCAAACCAGACAGACATTCGTGTTTACAGATTAGTTTACCCGATTCTTGCAGTCGGTGGTATTTTACTTTGTACTGTCGTTTATAAGTACACAGAAGAAAAGATTGTTCAGGCAAGAACTCACGTTGTTCAGATTAAGTTCGCTGACGCTCTTCGTGCAGTTGCAAAGAACAAATATTTCTGGATTATCTCTCTTGCAGGTTGGATTGGCTTCCTTGAAAGTGCATACTCCAACATTATGTATTGGCTTTACAACTACGGTGGTGCTTGCTCGGGCGGTACATATAGCCTTATCACCACTCTTTATGGTAATGCTTCTCTCTGGGGTATGCTTGCAGCACCTTTCTGCATTCGTAAATGGGGTAAAAAGGCAGTTCTTGTTATAACAAACTTCTTTAACATTGTTTTCATTCTTGCAATGTTACTCTTCACAGAAGAGATTACATACAATGTAACAATCTTACTTGTTATGTCTTGCTTGTGGCTTAATGCACTTATGGGTTCATTCGCTCACATTCTTAACCCTGCAATTCAGGCAGACATCCGTGACTATCAGCAATATATCACAGGCGAAAGAATTGACGGTATGTTCTCTGTTGTTACCACAATCGGTACAGTTCTTTCTCTTGCTACATCATCAGTTCTCCCGTTCATTTACGAGCAAAAAGGTATTACTGTTGAAAATGCAAAATTGGTAACATCAAGACCTGAAATCTTAAACAGAATTTTTGACCCTAAAGCAGGCACAACTGTTGGCGATATTCTTGCCAAGCAGTTAGCAGAAGGTCAGAATAACTACGCTAACCCCAACTCAGCACTTTATGACCCTGAAATTCTTTTGAGTCTTATTAACGTTCTTATTATTATTGCTGCGTTTGGTGCTTTGATGAACGTTATTCCATTCTTCTGGTATGACTTTAACGAAAGAAAGCAGAAATCAATTGTTCGCGTTCTTAAAGTTCGTGCTCTCTTCGAAGACTACGGAAACGGCATTACAAACGACGCTCAACTTGTTGAAGGTATTGATATTATCCGCGATGCAAGAAAGATGGCAGGCGAAACTCCTAAGGCTACAAGCAAAAAGGATTACAAACTCATTAAAGACAAAAAAGAACGCAAAGCAGCTATGGATTTCGACGAAGAAATCGAAGTTTCAAAGTTTGTTTGCGAAGAGCTTGATAAATTCTCAACAGATGTATTCAAGTATCAGCTCAATGTTCAGCAGGGCATTTACAGTGCAGGTCTTCAGGGTCTCAAACTTATGACTATTGATGAAATCAATGCTGAAATGGCAGCTGCTAAAGCAATGCCAAAGGGTACAAAAGAAGAAAAAGAAATCCGTAAGTTTGCTATTGAAGTTGCAAGAAAGAAAAAATCTGCTTGCAAGGCACTTAACAAGTATTTCGCAAACGAAGACCTTGTTAAACCTGACTTTGCTGAACTTGAAAAACTCTTTGATATTGAAGACGCTTGTGATGAAAAGCTCAAAGTTCTCTATCTTGAATTAAAGGATGCAAAGAAAGCAAAAAATAAGGCAAAGGCTAAATCACTTAAAGCTGACATTAAAGCTTATGAAGCTAAGAAAGCAGAAGCTAAAAAGGCTTCAAAAGCAGAAATGGATAAACACGCTTACTTTGCTCGTGCGGCAAAACCATATCTTGATGCTGAAAAGCTTGTAAAACAAGAAGAGAATTACAAGCATTTCGAGGAAATTGCTGAAATGTATGAGGATGCTAAGGTTCGTTACGAACAGGCTCAGGCAGAAGCAGAAGAAAAAGCTCGTAAAGAGAAAGAAGAAGCTGATGCTTATGCAGCACAATTAAAGGCTGAAAAGGCTGCTAAAAAAGCTGCTAAAAAAAGTAAATAAGTTCAAATAGACAAAAAATTATCCCTGTACTTTAATTAGTACAGGGATATTTTCTTGTTTAGTTATCAATCAAGGAAGTCACGAAGTTTTTTACTTCTGCTTGGATGACGAAGCTTTCTGAGAGCTTTTGCCTCAATCTGACGAATACGCTCACGAGTAACATTAAACTCTTTGCCTACTTCTTCAAGTGTTCTTGGATGACCGTCCTCAAGTCCGAAACGGAGAGAAAGAACTTTTTCTTCACGAGGAGTAAGTGTTTTAAGTACCTCTGCCAATTGTTCTTTAAGAAGTGAAATAGATGCTGCATCTGCAGGTGAAAGTGCATCGTCGTCAGGGATAAAGTCACCTAAATGGCTGTCCTCCTCTTCACCGATTGGTGTTTCAAGAGAAACAGGCTCCTGTGCAAGTCGAAGAATTTCACGAACCTTATCAGGTGACATATCAAGTTCTGCAGCAATCTCCTCTGCTGACGGGTCGTGGCCGTTTTTATGAAGCAACTGACTGCTTGTCTTTTTTACTTTGTTGATAGTTTCAACCATGTGAACAGGAATACGGATTGTTCTTGCCTGGTCAGCAATAGCACGGGTAATAGCTTGTCTAATCCACCATGTAGCATAGGTTGAGAACTTAAAGCCCTTTGTATAGTCAAACTTATCAACAGCCTTAATAAGTCCTAAATTACCCTCCTGAATAAGGTCAAGGAACTGCATTCCACGACCAACATATCTCTTTGCAATACTTACAACAAGACGAAGGTTTGCTTCAGCAAGTCTTTGCTTTGCCTTCTTATCATCATCGGAAATACGAATGGCAAGTTCAATTTCTTCCTCAGATGTCAAAAGCGGAACACGACCGATTTCTTTAAGATAAACTCTTACAGGGTCGTCCATAACAATGGTTTTTGCATCGCCTTCTCCACCGTCGTCGCTCTTTGCCATATCTGTTTCATCAGTGATTGCATCGTGAGCCATATCACCAAGGTCATCAATAAGTTCGATATTGTTGGACTCAATAAGTTCATAAAGTTTATCGAGTTCTTCCATCTCAATATCAAGTTCAAGAATTGCGTTGTCAATTTCCTGAGTAGTGAGTTTACCCACTGCCTTACCTTTTTCTACCAAGGCTCTCAATGCGGATTTTTTATCAAGATTTTCCATTGTTTTCTCCTTCACTTCTAAAAAGTTATTTAAAAAATTTTAAGAAATCCTCATCACTGATGTTTTCCACATCTACATCTTTAAGGCTTTTCTTATTTTTTTCATTTAAAATTACATTTATACAATCATGGCACTCTGCCATAGTGTTTTTAAGAGTATGCGAGATTGTCTGAATTTTCGCCACAGCACTGATTTCATCCTCGGTTAATTCACCGTAAAGAAATGATATTTCAGCAGATTTACCCTGACGGAGTCTATCCGTAACTGCCTTGAAAATCCGTTTATTAAAGTCTGTTACAAAGTCCTCATAGGAGATTTTCTCGTCAATCCCCTTAAGAAATTCGGGATTTGCCATAACAAGCGCTATGAGCATCTCCTCTGCCTTTGCACTACGATAATAGGCTTTTCGTTGAGAATTGAGCTTGTCCAGAATATCCTCTTGCCGTTGAATCTGTGTGAACTCTTTTTTTCTCTCAACAACGGTATTTCTTTTTGCCTGCCGTTTTGCTTCAGCAATTATAACATCCTTTGCAACGGATAATTCGTTAGCAAGTCGGGAAGCGTAAATCTCAAGTTCAATAGCACCTACACCTGAAAGGACTTTAATGGCAGCCTGAAGATACTGTCGTTTACCGTCATCACTTGCCAAATCATATTTACTATGTTCTCGCAAAAGTGCAAATTCCACCTCGTTGGCTGCTCCCGTGATTATGGCTTTCATTTTTTCAACACCATAATTCTTGATTATCTCGTCAGGGTCCTTGCCTCCACTAAGTCGCAGAATTTTAATCTTTGCGTTAGTACTTTTAAAGATTGTCAATGCTCTTGCAGCAGCCTTCTGCCCTGCCTCGTCTGCATCATAAGAGATTAAAATTTCCGACGCATATCGTGACAAAAGGTGTGCTTGCTCACTTGTAAGTGCTGTACCAAGACCTGCAACAGCATTTGTAAAGCCTGCCTGATGAAGTGCTATAACATCCATATAACCTTCACAGAGAATCAAACTATCCTTACCGCTTTTTTTTGCAAGATTAAGGGCAAAAACACCCATACTCTTTTTATAAACCAAGGTATCCGAGGTGTTAAGATATTTTGGTTTTGAGTCATCCATAACTCGTCCGCCAAAGGCAATTACATTTCCTTTAACATCAATTATAGGGAACATAACGCGATTACGGAAATTGTCATAGATATTATCAGGATTCTTCTGTGAACGCCTTGAAAGGTTTGCATATACTAATTCATCCTTGGTATATCCCTTATTCATAAGGTAATTTATAAGGGCATTAAAGGAATCAGGTGCAAAGCCCAAGCCAAATTTACGAATTGTGTCGTCCGTAAGTCCCCTGTCCTTAAAATATCTGTAACCTACTGTACCGTCATTAGTTTTAAGAACATTGTGAAAAAATCTTGCTGCCTCACGATTAGCCTCCAACATACGGAGTCTTCGTTTATTCATTGTACTGTCATAGCTGTTTTCGTCAGGCATATCAAGTCCCACACGGTCTGCTAAAAAACGAACAGCATCAATATAATCAAGATTTTCGATATTCTTAATAAATGTTATTACATCTCCGCCGTTACCGCAACCAAAGCAATAATAGGACTGCGTGTCGGGATAAACTGTAAAGGAAGCAGTTTTTTCACCGTGGAACGGACAAAGGCCTTTACTTATTCGTCCTGCTCTTTTTAAGTTAACATAGGAAGAAATAGTACTCTCAATGTCGGCACGATTACGAAGTTCCTGTAAAAAATCATCTGATAACGCCAATACTATCCCTCCTCAAGTCCCACATCAACCCAGGAATCGGGGATGAATATATTTTTATAAACTACAAGAAGGTATCTGTCACTCATACCTGCGATATAGTCGCAGACGGCTCTTTGCACACCTTCATCTTCAATTATGTAATGATAGGCTTTAGGAATTCTCTCTGGATTCTTTAGGAAATAATCATAAAGACGAAGAATTATGTCAATTGCCTTGGTTTCTTCACCCTTACAAACAGGGTTTGTATAAACCTTGTCAAACATAAAGGCATGAAGCTCGTCAAAGGGCTGCTGAACATCCGGTGAGAAAATAATATTATCCACACTGTTCTCAACAACATTTAATACCATTGTATTGATTCGTGCCGATTTTTTAAAACCAAGTGCCTTGCGGATTGCCACGGGAATATCCTCTTCACACATAACACCTGCACGGACTGCATCATCAATATCGTGATTTATATATGCGATTTTATCGGCAAGTTTAACAATTCTGCCCTCAAGGGTATCGGCTTCCTTGCCACGGGTATGACAAACAATACCGTCACGGACCTCATAGGTAAGATTAAGTCCTTTACCGTTTTTCTCAAGTTTTTCCACAACTCTCAAACTCTGGTCATAATGACGGAAGCCACCGGGGAAAACAGAATTCAACGCTCTCTCCCCTGCGTGTCCGAACGGGGTATGTCCCAAATCGTGTCCGAGAGCAACTGCCTCAGTCAAATCACCATTAAGGGAAAGTCCGTTTGCAATAGTTCTTGCAATCTGCGAAACCTCAAGAGTGTGGGTAAGTCTTGTCCTGTAATGGTCACCCTCAGGTGACAGGAAAACCTGAGTTTTATGCTTTAATCTTCTGAACGAGTTGGAATGAATAATCCTATCTCTGTCCCGTTGAAAATCAGTTCTCAAGGAGCATTTTTCTTCTGCAACTTCTCTGCCTTTTGAGTTAACACTAAGACAAGCTTTATCTGAAAACAATATTTTTTCGTTGTTCTCAATTTTTTCTCTTACAGTCATTAAAATGCCTCCTTTTTTACCCTTCTAATTATATATACGCAGAAAAAAACAAAAACCCTTTATTTTTTTCAAAAATTTTTTAAAATTCGCAAAAATTTTCTGAAATAACCGTAGAAAAGACCTTTCCGTTACTTAAATCGATAAGTTTTGCGTTAATATTATCTTGGTTTTCGCTTTTTATTCTAAAAATCACTTTAACATTGTCCGTAAATTCAGTATCAAGAATTACAGTTTCTTCTCGTGAAAGAAAATCGTTTAATTTTCCGTAAAAGGTGTAGTCACATTCAACTGCCAAATCAAGACAATGAGCCATAGTAATGATTTTTGCACTGTCAACACCGATTTTTGCACTGTGGGAATAGGCACGGACAAGTCCTCCGCCACCGAGCAGAATACCACCAAAATACCTTGTTACAACAACACAGACATCAACAAGATTTTCTTTTTCAAGCACATCAAGGCAAGGCACACCTGCCGTTCCCTGTGGCTCACCGTCGTCAGAATAACGCTTTATTCCGCCCTCGCGAAGAATATAGGCATAAACATTATGAGTGGCGTCCCAATGCTTTGCTTTGATTTCTGCGATAAAGTTATTTGCCTCCTCCACGGACACAACGGGTTTAGCGTAACCAATAAACTTAGAACGCTTTACTATATATTCATCACTATTAAATTCTTTAACTGTTCTGTATTCTTTTGGCATTTCAAAGCCCCCTATTGTGTGACGGAAAAGTAGCCGATGAGAATTGTGACTAAGATTTATGAGGTGATTACAAATAAAAAACAAAAGGTGGCACAATTTTTGTACCACCGTAATGTCGTCTAAAATTATTTAGAGAGATTGTAACGTTTGTTAAATCTGTCAACACGTCCGCCTGTATCAACAAGCTTCTGCTTACCTGTGAAGAATGGGTGGCAATTTGAGCAGATATCAACCTTCAAATCATCTTTAGTTGAACGAGTTTCAAATGTTGCACCGCAAGCGCATTTAACTGTTACAGTTTTGTACTCAGGATGGATTCCCTGTTTCATGACAATTGTCACCTCTTTCAGTACTTATTTACATAGCCTAATAAGTTTAGCACAACACTCTCTAAAAATCAAGAGTTTTTTTAAAGTTTTACAGAAATTTCTTTTGAAAGATGGAATGAATAAAGACTTACTGTCACATTTTGCAATCCAAAGCATTCCTCTGCAGCCTTTTTATAAATATTCATTTGCCCTTTATATCTTTCGCAAAGCTCTTCTTCGCTGTTAACTCTGTCCGTCTTGTAATCAACGATTTCTCCTGTTTTACCATTGATAATCAGGCCGTCAATTACACCCTGAACAATGACATTTTCGTCACTTGTTAAATCATTATTGACAAGGGAAACGGGAACTGACATTGAAAACTCCTGTTCACGGATGTATTTTTCAGCAGTTGCAATTCTCTTATACAAGTCGCTTGATAAGAATTTCTCAATGGCAGATACATTTAAGGCATCTGCCTCCTTTTCTGTGAAAATATTATTCTTAACTGCTTTTTCTATCTCCCCTGCCAAATCTGTTTTAATTCCGGACAAATCGCAGATTTCCATAAATCTGTGAAGTAATGTTCCTCTTTGTGCAGGAGTTAACTCACCTGAGCCTGAAAATGCGGGATTTTCAGTTGCAAGATATTTAAGGTTTTCTTCCCTATCCATTGAGGAGGCTGCGTACTTAATGGGTACGGAGGAAATATCTGCAAAGGGATACTTAAACGAGAGTTTTTCATTTATTTCCTCTAACATATATTTATCAATGTCATATACTGCTTTTTCAGTTTCCTGAACATTGGTTTCGTCAGGTGCTTCTAAAATCTGAAAATCAATTTTTGGACTGTTGGGTTTCTTGCAGGTGTTAAGCATCGTGCCGATTTTCATTGACGGGTGATACATCATAGCAAGTAAAATCCACTGCATAAAGCTACTGCACATTGAAAGCGGAATTGCAGGGTCTGTGAAATTAACATAGCATTTCCTGAAAAGGTCAGTGATTTTCTTTTCACAGTTGTTCATTGAGCCTACAAGATAAAGTTTTTCCTCTGCACGAGTCATAGCAACATACAAAACTCTGATTAACTCTGCAGAATCCTCCATTGAGTCGTAAAGCTTGATTGAATTGATTGGCAAGGTTGTGAAATCCTTGTGGAGCTCAGGGATATATCTTGATGTTCCCACACCTAAATTCCTGTTGATTTTAACCTTATTAAAATCGTTAACGCTCATTGATGAGGAACAATTTGCAACGAAAACAACGGGGAATTCAAGACCCTTACTCTTATGAATTGACATTATTCTTACAACATCATCGTTTTCGGAAATCTCGCTTGCTCCTTCTAAATCCTTATTGTTCTTACGGATTTTATCAAGAAAACGGATAAAGCCTGAAAGGCCTGAGCCACCTGAGGACTCATAGCCTTCAGCATAGTTTATTAAAAGTTCAATATTAAGAACTCGCCTTTCACCGTTATCCATAGCACCTACGATACTGTCATAGGATGTTATTTCAAGAATTCTACGGATAAGACTGCCAATATCCATTGTAACGGATAAAGTGCGAAGAACTGACAACAAATCAAAGAAATCCTTTACTTTACTGTCCTTGTCATATTGCCCTTTCAACGCAGAGTAAAAACTGCCCTTTCTTTGCTCACAGCGATACCTTGCCAAATCGTCCTCTGTAAACGGAAACAAGGGTGAAAGCATAACGGAAACCAGAGGCACATCCTGAACGGGATTGTCAATTACTTTAAGCATTGAAATAAGTGTTACGATTTCACGACTTTCAAAAAATCCGCCTTGCTTTTGAAAATACGCAGGAATGCCCACTTCCGTAAGCTCACGAGCAATTATAGGTGCTTTATCCTTAACTGCTCTCAAAAGCACACAGATGTCGCTGTATTTAATTGGTCTTTCCTTACCCTTTTTACCAACAAGAGTGCCTGAATCCACCAATTCCTTAATTTTGTTGCCTATATGACGAGCCTCTGCAATTAAATCAGAGCCTCTCGTCTTGTCAGTTTCAATGATATGCACAGCAACATCTGCACTTTCCCTTGGCTCATAATCTGCACCAAAGCAAAGACTTTCACCATTCTTATAGTCAATTCCACAGGTGCTTTTTGTCATAAGGAAATCAAAGAAGAAGTTTATTCCCTCAACAATACCCTTTCGGCTTCTGAAATTTCTGTCAAGGCTTATGGTAGCAGGATAATTATTATCCGTATATGGTTCAAAACCGTCCTTATAACCCATAAAGATTTCAGGCATAGCCTGACGGAAACGGTAGATGCTCTGTTTAACATCGCCAACCATAAATTTGTTTTCATTGTTGTCGGATATAACAGAAAATAAGGTGTCCTGTGCCTCGTTGGTATCCTGAAACTCATCAATTAAAATCTCCGCAAAGTTATCGGACAACTCTTTTGCCAAAGCAGTTTTCTCATAAGTTCCGTCGGCATTGAATTCCACTAAAATCTTCAATGCGAAATGAAGAATATCGGAAAAATAATAGGAATTGCTTTCTTGCTTTTTGCTGTTTAAAAGTTCAATGAATTTGATTACTGAACCTTTGAGGATATTCATAATGGGACGAAGATACTCAATGTCCTCTTTATATTCAGTTTCTGTACAAATGAGAATTGAATCTGCAAGGGCAAGATACTTCTTGATTGAATCACGACGACCTTTTAATTCTTCATAGTAACAGTCTTTTTCCTCTTTCGGCACTCTTGGGAATGTACCGAATTTTAAAAGTGAGGTCATAGCCTTGATTTCATCCCATTTTTCAGGATGATTATAAATTGTTTCAAGGATTTCATCAACAGACGCAATAATGGGTGTTAAATCGTTTGTAACTGCACCAAGAAGATTACTGTTTGGGGGTGCATAATCTATAATGTCCCTTGCCTTAACTTTAATAAACTCGAGGACCTCTGCTAAACGATTTAAGCTGAATTTACCCCATTTTGTGTCCTGTATGGACAATTTCTCAAAATAGTCAGAAAAAGCATTTTCAACCCATTGTAGAGGATTCTGTGATGCCATAGCAAAATCATAAAGGGCAAAGATTGAATTTATTAGGTTTTCGTCATTTCTGCCATTTGTGAAAAGGTTGAGAAAATCCCTTGTTTCACTTTCGGGAAGGTTATAAATCTCCTCTAAAACCTCGTTTACAACTTCTCTTTTTAATATATCGTGTTCAATGTCGGACATCATTGTAAAGTCAGGTGAAACATCTGCTTTTTCAAAGTTTTCCTTAACGAGTCTTGCACAAAAACTGTCCATTGTGGAAATCTGTGCATTTGGAAGATACATTTTTTGTCTTTTGAGATATGTATTTGAAGGCTCCTCTGCTATCTTTTCTGAAAGTCGTGCAGAAATTCGCTCCTTCATTTCGGCAGCAGCAGCCTTTGTAAATGTTACAACAAGTAATTTTTCAATATCAACAGGATTGTTTGAGTCAGTTATTCTGCCGATTACCCTTTCAACCAAGACGGCAGTTTTTCCCGAACCTGCAGCTGCAGAAACAAGGACTGTACCATTTCTTGATTCGATTGCCTGTTTTTGGGAATCAGTCCATTGTCTTGCCATCTTCGTCACCTCTTAATATTGAAATTGCATCGTCAAACGATGGAACATCAAGTTCTTTTATTGGGTCGGATTCCTCTCGTTTGCACACATCCTTATAATTACACCAAGTGCAACCACCATCAACAGGAAATGCAGAAATATACCCATTCTGCAATTCACTTGCCATATTTTTAATGGAATTATTTACTCTGTCTTTTAATGCACTCAAAGCATCAAGTGAAATCACATTTCCCTTTAATGCACCGTTTTTATCAAGGGAAACAGGAATAAAAAGTCCCTCACAACTGTTTTCCATAGCAGTCACAACATCAATATTATTAAGCACCATACCGTGCATTCTCAGTTCCTGCATAGATGCTGTTTTTGATACAAACTCATCGGAGTCCCTTGTGATTTTATCGGATTTTACCCTTGGATTTTTCGCCTGAAAATAGAGAATTCCTGCAGGAGTTACTTTTTTGTAGTATTCTCCTCCATTTTGCCAGATTGCAAAAAGGTAAATGAGCATCTGCATATTAAGTCCCGAAAAGACTTCGCCCAATTTAAACTCTTTGCCACCTGTTTTGTAGTCAATAACTCTTACAAAGGTATTATCCTCTGTTTCATAAGTGTCAACACGGTCAATACTGCCTATAATCTTAACTACTCCACCATTTGGGAGGTTTATTTCATAAGGTGGAATCTGACCGTCAACATTGATTTTAAGTTCAAAGTCGGCAGGTGTGAATTTACATTGAGAAAACTCTGCGATAAGCTGTTTTACAACCTTAAATGAAGTTTCTTTAAGGAGTTTTACAGTTCGCATAAAGGACTGTGCCTTATTCTCATAGCCACCCATATTTTCTGTGATATAGTTATCTATAATTTTATCTGTTTTTGCTTTTATATCATTATCTTTATATGCAGACAACTCATTCTTGGGATTTTCAGATAAGAAAATTTCTAAAACATGGTGAATGAGTGTACCGGAAAGAGCAGCATCAACCTCCGCCTCTTTTCGCGGTACGGCTTTAAGTCCGTATTCACAGAAGTAACTGAATGGACATTTATAAAACCTCTCAACTCGTGATGCAGAAATATACATATTCTTGCCGAAAAACTCCGTTGCAAGGTTATTGTCGACAATATAAAAGTCCTTTTTATCTGCTTTTTGGAGTTTGAAAAGTTCATTTTCACCGTTATTTTCTTTAAAATACTGTTTTAAAGTTTCACCTAAAACAGAGCCTTTAACATTCTCCCCTGCCATTACAGAAAAAGCAGAGTTTCGGCTTTCCACTCTGTCAAATTTAGAGTTTTCTGTTCTCACATTGCATTTTGGGAACATTTTAACAACATCACTCACCATTTCAGATGGTGTAAGTGAAGACGAGTCACTGCCGATTACGGGATATGTAAAATAAAGCTTATCCGTTGCCAGGGTTGCTGCGTGGTAAGCAATAAAATTCTCGCTGACGGAGTTATACTCAAGGTTGCTGATTATAGGCAGACCATTCTTAATAAGCTCGCATCTTTCAATATCGTTGAAAAGCACTCCTGACGAGCTTTCGCCCGGAAAAACACCTGTATTCACACCCATTAAGAACACAGCTTTAGGTGCAGACGCACGAATTCTGTCTGCAGAGCCTACAATGACCTCGTCAATACCATTTGGAATTACGCCCATATCCTTTGATGCTACAAGAATTGTAAACAACTCGGAATAACGCTCAATTGCTACACTTGACTTTCCAAGTGCAAAGTATAGACCATCAAAAATTTCTGTGAGCATTTTCCAAATTCTGCCCTGCTCAAGGGCTAAATCTGTTTCACCGTTTTCGTTTAAGAAAGTTGTAAAAGTCTTTAAGTTTTCGTCGATTCCCGCATTACGCAAAAAGGCAAAAAGTTCTCTTGAAACTGTTTCACCATCGGCATTTTTAATTCTGTTTTTCAAGGAAAGAATTGGTCCTACAACTCTTTGGCGAAGATTATTTATACTATCAAGGGTTGCTTGTGAAACTTCGTCAAAATCCTCGCCAAAGCCTTTTGGATTATCTGTCCACATAGTTTTCCAAGTTGACGGACGGACTTTCCACATAAGGCAATAATCCTCCAACAAGGCTATTTCCTCAACTGTAAAGCCATAAAGCTGAGTCTTCAAAAACCGTAAAACCGTTTCAGTTTCAAAGCCTTTTACCAGAATATCTAAAAGGCATTTTACAAATACCACAAGTGGTTGTGTATCAATGGGCTGACGATTATCGTGGAAACAGTCAATGTCATATTTCCTGAATGCAGATGCCAAATCTTTTCTGTAACCTTCTTCATTACGAACAATTACAGCAATATCACGATAGCGAAGATTTTCTTTTCTTACAAGTTTTTTAATCTCGGATGCCACAACCTGACATTCTTCCGTCTTTGTTCTGCAAGGGATTATTGTAATGGCAGTTGCATCGTTTTCGTATGTGTTATTATCCGTTGAAAAAATATGCTCTTCAAGGAAATTAAGTTCGTCTTTTTTGAACTCTTTTTTAGAGTACAAAACCTTTTCAGGTGCGATTTTAACATTTATTCTATTTGCTATGCTTTTGAGTTTCTTAATCTCAACATTGGCATTATAGAAGAGTTCATATCTTCCGTTATTTTTTGATGTGTCACAACAGAATGTTACATAAACATCCTCTGCCTGACGCAGAATGTGTTCGATAATCTTATATTCCTGACCTGAAAAGCCTGAAAAAGCATCTAAAAATACTGTTTTGCCCTTAAAATAGTCATCATCCCAAAGCAAATCGTAAAGCAGGTCAAGATGGGTATTGCTATCGGTAAAGTTCTGTGACAAAAGAGCATCATAGCAAGAAAAAATCAATGAGAGTTCAGAAAGTTTGGATGCAAAGGATGCTTTTTTTACTTTGTCCGATAATTCGCCTAAACTATCGTTAGTAACACCACATTTTTTTACTTCCTTATGAAAGCTTAAAATCTCTTGGAGAGGTTGCGGAAATCTTTTATAACGGCTGAAAACAGTTAATTTATCTTCAAGTGCTTCAATGGCACGACTCATAAGCACGGCACGGACACCGTCGTCGGCAACCTTTTTTTCGATTTTTCCGTATTGGGACAAAAGCCTTTCGCCGAGTCGTGAAAAGCTTAAAATTTCAACATTATTTATTTTTTCATTACCTAAAAGTTGTAACATTCCCCTTTCAGTTTCAAAGGAAAACTGTTCGGGAACAATAATTATGGCTTTTTCTGCTTGAATATTGGCAATTTCACAAGCCAATGAACGAATCATTCGTGTTTTGCCACTGCCTGTTCGTCCTGTAATAATGTTGAGCATAGATTTTTTGCCCCTTTTACTTTAATTTAAATAGTTTCGCACCGTGAGAATTAACTCTGCAAGTGATTTTATCTTTGATTCTGCAAACATCTTCCTTTGCCCACAAATCACGGAGAGTATATTCCCCTGCCGAATCATAATCTGTCAAATCAACTGTGATTTCTTTTTCCGTGTCGGACACATTGAAAACTGCAATCAATGGTTTATTATCGGAAGAAACTGCTGACCAGATTATTGTATCTTCGTCACGATAAATCTGTTTTCCGTCGTGAGAATGTTGGTTTACATCAAGGACCTCTTCATTGGTCATAAGGGAAAGAGTCCACTCATCATTATTTCTCATTTCACCACCAAACATAAGTGGTGAACGGAAAATTGACCAAAGAGTCATAAGTGTAATTTGTTCGTCCTTTGTAAACTGTGTGTATCTGTCCTGCGGACCGTGGCAGGAGCCGTTTTTAGAAATGTTACCAAGTGGCAACATATCGCAGTCAGGCCAACAACCTTCCCCTACATAAGAAGCCCATTTTTCGCATTTTTCAAACATCTCGTACAGCTTGCCCCACCAGTCCCAGAAATCACCTGTAAGACGCCACATATTGGCATTTTCGCAAAGGTGGTCTGCAACGGACAATTCAGCAGGTCCGGGAGAAAGACTTAAAACAATATCCCTGCCTGTTTTGTCAATGGCTTTTCTAATCATTTCAACTTCTTCTCTTGCTGAATATGGGTTGTCCCATTTTCTGAATTCAGTAACACAGATGTCATCAACCTTAACAAAGTCAATGCCCCATTCTGCATACATCTGAAAAATACTGTCATAATAGCTTTGAGCACCCTCACAAGTGTACATTCCGTACATATCCGTATTCCAAGGACAAACAGAGAAGTGATGAACAACCTGACGAGCAGTTTTATCCGTACCTAAAATCGGCGTATTCTGATGCACTGCCTGACGAGGAATACCACGCATTATATGTATGCCGAATTTGAGTCCCATAGCGTGGATTTTATCGGCAATCGCCTTAAAGCCAACGCCGTTTGCAGATGACGGGAATCTGTTTTCTGCAGGAATAAGACGGGAATATTCGTCCATACAAAGCTCTGTAAAATTATTATAATCGTTGTTTTTCGCCTTTGGCTCATACCATTGAATATCGCAGACAACATACTGCCAACCAAAATCTTTGAGGTATTTTGCCATATATTCAGCATTACCCATAAGTTGTTCTTCGTTTACGGCTGCACCATAGCAATCCCAACTGTTCCAACCCATAGGAGGAGTTTTCGCAAGTCTGTTTTTATCCATAATAATCACCTCATTTTAATAAATACATTGTATCATTTTATATGTATTTTGTAAATATCGGACTGGGTAAAATAACGGACAGAAAAGCAAACAGTTAAAAACAAAAAACAGGCACTGTGGTTTAACACAACGCCTGAAATTGAATTTTATTCAAGTTTTTCTTTTATGCTGTCAACGGTTATGCTGACTACATTGTTTTCCACCATAGCAAAGCCGTCAGAAATTTCTGCTGTAAAAATAGTTTTTCCGTCTTTACTGACAGTAACATCACCATTTTTAAGAGAAATAATTGCTCTTGTGTGACCCTTACGAATTCCATAGTAGCCTGAAAAGTCACCATTCACACTGTCTGAAACGGGAACACGAATACTGTCACACTCTATCTCTGAAATCTGACGGTCAACAGCATAAAATTTTACGGTGAGCTTATCGTTCATATTATGTCACCCTTATCTTTTTTATAGGCTGTGAAAACATCATCAATAGTTCCGGACATAAGGAAATACTGTTCAGGGATATTATCGCATTCTCCTGAGAGAATTTTTTCAACACTATCCACAGTCTTTTCAAGAGGTACATAAACACCCTTTTGACCTGTAAAGCCTTCAGCAACATGGAAAGGTTGACTCATAAAGCGTTGTACTCGTCTTGCTCTCTTTACAAGTTGTTTATCCTCTGCAGAAAGCTCATCCATACCAAGAATGGCAATAATATCCTGAAGTTCTGCATATTTTTGCAAAACTCTCTGTGTTTCCTTGGCTGTTTTACAATGTCTGTCACCTACAAAGTCGGGTGAAAGTGCTCTCGAAGATGATTCAAGAGGGTCAACAGCGGGATAAATGCCAAGTTCAACTATTTTTCTTGAAAGAACAGTTGTGGCATCAAGATGGGAGAAAGTTGTAGCAGGAGCAGGGTCTGTAAGGTCATCAGCAGGAACATAAACTGCCTGCACTGATGTAATTGAGCCGTTACCTGTTGATACAATTCTCTCTTGTAATTTACCCATTTCGGAGGCAAGTGTGGGTTGATAACCAACTGCGGACGGCATTCTTCCCAAAAGGGCTGAAACCTCGCTACCTGCCTGGGTAAAACGGAAAATATTGTCAATAAACAGAAGCACATCCTTATGGGACTTTTCACGGAAATATTCAGCCATTGTAAGACCAACAAGCGGTACACGGAGTCTTGCACCTGCAGTTTCGTTCATCTGACCGAAAACGAGGGAGGTTTTATCAATAACCCCTGACTGTTTCATTTCATTCCAAAGGTCATTACCTTCTCTTGAACGCTCACCGACACCTGCAAAAACAGAGTAGCCGTCGTGCTCAAAGGCAACATTACGGATAAGCTCCATAATAAGAACGGTTTTTCCTACACCTGCACCACCGAAAAGACCTATTTTGCCACCTTTAATATACGGAGTCATAAGGTCAATAACCTTTATGCCTGTTTCAAGTATATCTGACGAGGAAACAATTTCAGCAAAACTTGGAGCATCGTGATGAATCGGCCATTTTTCTGCTGTTTCAATTTTTTCTCCTCTATCGATGGGTGTACCCGTAACATTAACCATTCTTCCAAGGGTTTCTTTACCTACACAAATCTTTATGGGTTCGCCCGTATCAACTGCTTTCATACCACGGGACATACCGTCGGTGGGATTCATAGAAATACATCTGACCTCACCGTCGCCTAAATGTTGTGAAACCTCAAGGGTATATATTTCTGAATTAACTTCAATGTTTACAGCATTGAAAATATCGGGAATTTCACCTGCAGAAAAGAGAATATCCACAACCGGACCGGTTATTCTCTGCACCATTCCCACACAGCCTTTTGCCATTTCATATATCCCCTTTCATTGAAAATTCTGATGAGATTTCAATAACATCAGCAGTAACCTGACTCTGACGCTTTCTGTTCATTTCTGTTTCTAATTTTGCACTGTATTCACAGGCTGTATCATAAGCTGAACGCATAGTTGTAAGAGTAGCTGCCTGTGCACCAAGGGCTGTTTCAAGCACTCTTTTGTAAAGAACACTGAGAAATATTTTTTCTGCCGTATTCTTTATAACCGTATCCCTGTCAGGTACGAAAACAAGCTCTTTTACCTCTGTTTCACCCTCATCAAATGTAAACAAATCTCTGCAAACAGGCTTTTGCTTTATCATATTGATATATTTAGGATAAACTGTTTTCACTGAAGAGATTCTGCCTTCTGCCATCAATGAGCAGATGCACTCAAAAAGTTCTTTTACCTGCTCGTGGGAAGGCATATCATCAAAGACAAAGTTTTTCTCTGTTTTTATTCCTTTTCTTTCAAAATACTCCGCCGTTTTTTTACCACAGGAAATAATAATTCCCTTTTCCTCTATACCACCGAAAAACGAGAAAAGTTCTGTATTAAAACTACCACACATTCCCCTGTTGGATGCGATAACCACAAAGCAACAAGGTGCATCGGGGTTGGCACAGGGAAAAACAGAATTAAACTCGTTGCGATAATTTCTGTACAGATTAAGATATTCACCTGCATACTTTTCGTACTCGGCATATATTCCGCTGATTTTCGCATATTTAACCGTGGAAGCCGTTTTCATAGCACGAGTAAGTTTTGTGGTAGAACGGATAGTATTTAATTTCTTTTTTAAACTTTGAACCGTAGGCATAATTATAACCTCTCGGCGAATTCACTTAAAGCCTCTTTAAGAGAATTCTTTAACTCACTATCAAACTTTTTCGCATTTTTAACCTTGAGTGCAAGGTCTACCTTTTCTTCACGGAAGAATTTGTAAAGGTTCTTTTCAAAAATCTCCATATTGTCGGGAGATATTTTATCGGCATATCCTTCACTTACGGCAAAAATAAGAATTGTTTGCATATTGTCTTCTATTGGGGCATATCTTGGCTGACGGAGGGCTTCCGTAAGAAGTCTGCCTGAGGATAATGCCTTCTTTGTATCGTCATCAATATCGGAGCCAAACTGCATAAATTCTGCAAGTTCCCTGTACTGTGCAAGACGAGTACGAAGTGAGGATGAAACCTTTTTCATAGAAGGTGTTTGTGCTGCACCACCTACACGGGAAACAGAAAGTCCCACATTTACGGCAGGACGCTGACCTTCGTTGAAAAGTTCTGCATCAAGGAAAATCTGACCGTCTGTAATTGAGATAACGTTGGTAGGAATATATGCAGAAATGTCACCTGCAAGAGTTTCGATAATCGGCAAGGCTGTAATTGAGCCACCACCAAGTTCATCTGACAGATGTGCTGCTCTTTCAAGAAGTCTTGAATGAAGATAGAAAATATCGCCCGGATAAGCCTCACGGCCTGATGGTCTGTGAAGCAAAAGTGAAAGTTCACGATATGCAACGGCGTGTTTTGAAAGGTCGTCATAAACAATAAGGACATCCTTTCCTGAATACATAAAATATTCAGCCATAGCAGAGCCTGAAAACGGTGCAATATACTGAAGGGCTGCAGAAGCAGAGGCAGGTACAGCGATAATAGTGGTGTATTCCATAGCACCGCAGGACTCCAATTTTTCTTTGATTTCCGCAACAAGAGTATCCTTTTGACCGATTGCAACATAGATACAAACAGTATCTCTGCCCTTTTGATTTATGATAGTATCAATTGCAATTGCTGTTTTACCCGTCTGACGGTCACCGATAATAAGTTCTCTCTGTCCTTTACCGATAGGAACAAGGGCATCAATAGCCTTGATACCTGTATGAAGCGGAGAATTAACAGGAGCTCTGTCAAGAATTCCCGGTGCCTTAAACTCAATTGGACGAGTTTCTTTATAGGGCAGATAACCCATAGCATCAATCGGATTACCCAAAGCATCCACTACTCTGCCTAAAAGACATTCACCCACGGGAACGGAGGCAATTCTGCCCACGCGTCTTACACGGCTACCACTCTCGATATTGGCAAAGTCACCGAAGATTACACAGCCAATACGATTTTGCTGAATGTCGAGAACCATACCGAATTCACCACATTCAAACTCAACAACCTCACCGTACATAATGTCAGCAAGACCGTCCATCCAACAAATACCGTCGGATACAGTCATTACTCTGCCTAACTGATACTGATAAATCTGCGGTTTAAAGGTTTCTGCCTTTTGTGTGAATTCCTGTATGAGATGACTTACTGTGTCATCGTTCATTATAGGTTCGTGATTAAGATTCTTCTCAAACTGATAAAGTTCCTCCGCAACAGTGCCGTCATAAACTGTATCACCGATTCTGAGACGAAGTCCACCGATAAGTGAAGGGTCCTCAAGCACCCACAAGGAGGTTTTTCCGTCAACCTCAGCTAACATCTGTGTTGTAATTCTGTCAACCTCGTCAACTATATCTTTCGGAAGAGCATAAGCAGAAGTAAGAGTTACATAAAGCACATCGTGATGTTTAAGATATGCCATATCACCGGGAGTAAGGGAAATTCTTTTAAGAATTTCGTCAATAACCTGTCTGTCAAGGTCCTTTATGGCATTTCTATATTTTTCGTAAGAAAAAAGGTTGATTACATTCTCTTTCATTACGGAAAAAAGTTCTTTTCGTGCCTCTTCAATCATACCACGGTGAATTTCACTTTTTTCTCTTTCGCCAAACGCCTCTATTGATGCAATTTTTTCTGCCACAATGCCCTCTGCCTTCTCTATATCCTCACTGTAATCAAAAGCGAGGACCTCAACAGAAGGCTCCTCTAAAGCAGGCACAGGCATTTTTTCAATTTCCTCTGCCCTGTCAAGGTCACTGTTTATTTTTTCATATCTGCCGCCAAAAATTCTTTTGACAGTTTTTCTGCCAACTAATACAAGAATGGTGACGAGGATAAGAAAATTGATAATAACATATTGTATTTCCATAATATCATATCCTGTTAGAGATAATGTTTTTTGCAAAAATAGCCGCCGCTGTTTCCATTTTTGGTGCAACGGAATAAACTATTTTATCATATTCCTCTGTTATGCCGTTTCTGTATTCTTCAACATCTGAAAGGCATTTTCTTTGAGCATTTTCAATCTCTTTTTTACCTTGGGACTGTATTTCCTGCACTTTTGCCTTGGCTTGTGCTATACCTTGAGCTTCAGCACTTACCTTTTCTTCGGCAAGTCTTTTTTCATTCTCTGCAGTTATACTTTCAATTTCTTTAAGTTTCTTTTCTGCTGCTTCAACCTTTTCTCTACGAGCATCAATAACTCTGAGTACGGGGGTAAAAAGCAAATTTTTCAGTATAACCATAAGAAGAAGGAAGCATATTACAGTCCACACTATAATTGATGGCTGTATATTCATAGACTACTCCTCAGATTTTTGAAATAAGCATAAATGCAATAAGAAGACCGTAGATACTGAGTGCTTCCATAAGAGCAAGTGAAACAATAAGAGTTGAACGGATGTCCTTTGCAGCATCAGGCTGACGGGCAATACTCTCCATAGCTGATTTTGCCGTAATTCCCTGACCGATTGAAGGTCCTATTGTACTTAATGCGATTGCCATTGCTGCTGCGATTGCGATAATTGCTGAACTTGTCATTTTTAATTACTCCTTTAAGTATAAATTTAATCTTCTGTTACTTCTTCTAAATATATTGATACAAGCATTGTGAAAACCATTGCCTGTAATGCACAGAACAAAAGTGAAAGCACCATCATAATAACGGGTGCACCTATGGGTAAAATGTGATAAAGTTCTTCTGTGACCATTTCTTCCCCGAAAATGTTACCGTAAAGTCTTAATGCAAGGGATGCGGGTTTGATAAACTCGTCAAGAATCATCAACGGAAGCATAAAGAACATAGGCATTACAAACCGCTTGAAATAATGCTTTTTGTTGTGTCTGAATCCTGAAATCTGCAAAAACAGAAAAGTGAGAACACCTAAACCTGCAGTCACTGAAAGGGATGCTGTTGGGGCTTTGACATATTCTGTAAGTCCCACACCCGGAATCATACCCGAATAGTTTGAAAAGATAATAAAGATAAAAAGTGATGCTAAGAAAGTAAAGTATTTTCTTGCTTTTTTCTTACCGAGAATATCTGTAAAAAAGTTATCAAGATATTCAATGCCGGTTTCAATAACATTCTGAAATTTTCCCGGTCGCTCTTTAAGATTTTTCTTAACAATCAAGGAAATAACTGTCAGAATTCCCAGAATAATCCACATTGTAACAACTTCACCTGTTACATCAAGTATTCCGAAGAGATTTATAATTACCTCGGATTTCTCACCCATCAGTTTCATCCTCCTTTTCCTTTTTATTCTTTGCCATTGAGTCATTTACAAGTAAAATCTGCTTTGTAAAATATATCATGGGTAATGTCATACCAAGGACTGCTCCTACAAGAGGATAGATAATATTTACAGTTTCTATCCTTGCAGATACAAAGTAAACGATTATTAAAAAGCCCACCTGTAAAATTTGCCTTACAACTGAAATAAACGCATATTTTTCAGGAGCTTTAACAAGCAACTTTTTTGAAAAAATATAGTTGGCAAAGGCAACAAGAAAGCCTGCCAATGCCGCCAATACTGCACCTATAATATTATGGCTCATATCATCACCATCTTTTACTCTCTTTTATGGTTATTATAGCACTTTGATTTCATTTTTCAATAGATATAAATAACATTTAATGTGAAAATTTCAAGTGAGTATTTGGATATAATAAATGATTGATGTTTGCAATTTTCACGGTTGATAAGCAAATAGACAGAACATAGAAACTTAACAATTCTAACCACGAAAAAAGGACAAGCCGTAAAACAGCCTGTCCTTGATTATGAATTTAAATTAGTCAACCTTTACTGTCCAGCCGAATGTATCTTCGATTTTACCGTACTGGATACCTGTAAGAGTATCATAAAGTTTTTGTGTAAGTTCACCGATTTCAAAATTGTTGATTTCAACAACCTCTTGCTTATACATAAGAGAACCAACCGGTGAAATAACTGCTGCTGTACCCGTACCGAATACTTCTTCCAAAGTTGAGTTCTTACCTGCATCCATAATTGTATCAATAGCAAGTTTGCCTTCGTTCACCTTGTATCCCCAATTTTTGAGAAGTTCAATACAGCTCATTCTTGTAATACCCGGAAGAACCGTACCCGATGTTGCCGCAGTATAGATTTCGCCGTTAAGCTTGAACATAATGTTCATAGCACCAACTTCTTCAACATACTTTCTTTCAACACCGTCAAGCCAGAGAACCTGTGAATAACCAAGTTTATGTGCTTTCTCACCTGCTGCAAGAGATGCTGCATAGTTACCGCCGCATTTAATTGCACCTGTGCCGCCCGGTGCTGCACGAACAAATTCTTCTTCAACATAAATCTTAACGGGATTAAGACCCTCTGCATAGTAAGCACCTGAAGGTGAGCAGATAATGATGAACTGATATTTTGCAGATGCCTTAACACCTAAAACAGGTTCTGTTGCGATTGTGAAAGGTCTGATATAAAGGCTTGTGTCAGGCTCTGACGGTACCCAATCCTTATCAACTGAAACAAGAGCTTTAACTGCATCTACGAAATCAGCAACAGGAATCTGTGGAATACAAAGTCTGTCGTGTGTTGATTGCATTCTTTCTGCATTCTTGTCAGGACGGAAAAGCTGAACATTACCGTCTGCCATACGATATGCTTTAAGTCCTTCAAAGCATTCCTGAGCATAGTGGAAAACAAGTGCTGACGGGTCCAATGAAATTGGCTGATAAGGCACAACTCTTGCATCGTGCCAACCCATACCCTCGTCATAATCCATTACAAACATGTGGTCTGTGAAAATATGACCAAAGCCTAAATTTTTCCAATCCGGTTTTGCCTTTGGGGCAGTTGTTTTTTCAATTCTGATTTGCATTTGTGAACATCTCCAGTGTATTTGCTAAAATTATTTGCCACGATAGTTTGGTACGAGGCGTTTTAAATATGCACGAACTTCTTCAGGCTGAAGGTCTGCAATAGCCTTAATATCCTTTTCAAGCTGTTCGTCATCAATTTCAAGAGGTTTTGTAACGAAAATCTTGTCGTTACCTGTTTTCTTTCTTTCATCAAGCTCTTCTTCAAGAGAAAGCTCTTCATAAAGCTTCTCACCGGGACGAAGACCTGTGAACTGAATTTCAATATCCTTATATGGCTCAAAGCCTGAAAGTCTGATAAGATTTTCTGCAAGAGAAACAATCTTAACCGGCTCACCCATATCAAGAACAAAGATTTCGCCACCCTTTGCAAGACCACCTGCTTGTACAACAAGCTGACTTGCTTCAGGAATTGTCATAAAGTAGCGGGTAATGTCAGGATGAGTAACTGTGATTGGTCCACCCTGCTCAAGCTGTTCTTTGAAAATCGGAATAACACTACCGTTTGAACCGAGAACATTACCGAAACGAACTGCAGCAAACTTTGTACCCTTTGTGATTTTGCTGAAGTGCTGAATAACGATTTCACATACACGCTTTGTTGCACCCATAACATTTGTAGGATTAACTGCCTTGTCTGTTGAAAGAAGAACAAAGTTCTTAACACCGTATTCATTAGCACAATATGCTGTGTTATATGTACCTAAAATATTATTCTTAACTGCTTCATAAGGACTGTCCTCCATAAGTGGCACGTGCTTATGTGCAGCAGCGTGGAACACTGACGACGGATGGAATTCCTCAAAAATTTCCTTTAATCTGCGAAGTTCACGAACAGAACCAATACGGATTTCAATCTGTGGTGCACCGTGATACTGTCTGTCAAGTGAGTTTTTAAGTGTAAACGCATTGTTTTCATAAATATCAAAAATAACAATTTTTTCAGGATTATATCTTGCAATCTGACGGCAAAGTTCACTACCGATTGAACCGCCACCACCTGTTACGAGAACAGTTTCGCCTGTAACATACTTACAAACATCTGCATCAAGCTTAACCTCGGGGCGTGAAAGAAGGTCGAGAACATCAACTCGTTTGATTCTATCAACATTAACCTTACCCTCTGCACCCAATTCATCAATGTTAGGTGCTCTTTTAAGAGTACAACCTGTTGACATTGCAACTTCAAAAATTTCTTTTCTTCTTTCTGGAGTTGCAGTAGGGATACAGTAAATGATTTCATTTACATCATATTTCTTAACGAGTGCAGGAATATCTGAAATCTTACCAGCAACAGGAACACCACGGACTCTCATATTCTTCTTTGCAACATCATCGTCAACGATAACAACAGGAGTACCTGATTTATAACCGCTGATACCCATTTCAAAGAGAATTGAGTTACCCATATCTCCTGCACCAATTATCATAATACGCTTGTTGGAATCTTTTCTTCTGCGTTTTGAATCGTTTTTCAATGCGTTATATGCTCTGTAAAGAGTTCTTACACCCACAGAGAAGAAGCAGATGAACATAAACGCATCAATATAAACAATCGGATTCATTGTCTGGAAAAGTCTTTCCATATCATTAGCCTGACAAATCTTCATACCGATATAGTCGCAAATCCAACAAAGTGCTGTACCGAAGCCTGCACTGATTACAGCATTGACAAGTTCGTAAAAGCCCATATACTTCCACATATTGCTATACAACTTACGCAAGAAGAATAAAGCGATGTAGATTATTGTAACAAATACAACTCTTCTTGAAAGGAATATAACAGTTGACCATCCGAAACGATACGGATTGTGAAGAAATGCTGAAAGGAAATATGAACCATTAACAACAACTATATCTAACAAGAACAATAAAAATTGATGTGGTTTTATGATTTCATATAATTTTTTCAAACAAAACACCTCTTGTACTTATTATTTTTCAGTTTATTATTTTACTATTTTTTATCACCATTGTCAATGGAAAGTGTTTAAAAACCTTTATAAATGACAATATTTTTACACTTTACAACATCTGTAATAAATGGTAAAATTATTATAATATTATGCTCATTTTGAGGAGTGCTTGTAATAATGATTGGTTTGGGAATATGGACAGGAGAAATTGACACCTCCATACTCAGCGGAAGTGCCACTGTCGAAATTAAGGATAATAACGGAGAATATGACTTTTCCGTAACAGTGCCTTCACTTAAAAAAATACCGAATTTCAGGGTTTTTGATATTGTGGAAGAAGGTAATATGCTTTCAGGCAAGGCTGAAATTGACCTTATGGGTAAAATGATAGTTGATGTGTGCGTTGAGATTAACGGCGACACCTTTACAGGGTATTTTAAAGTACCCTTTATCGGCAAAATTGAGATTAAAAACGGTAAAAAAATAGGTTAATTATGAATGTATCAAAACAAGTTTGTCCCCATGCCAAAAAATGCGGCGGGTGTCAGTTATTAAACCTTTCTTATGAAGAGCAATTAAAGCACAAACAAGTTAAAGCAATTCGCCTTTTAGGAAAATTCTGTCACATAGAAGAAATTATAGGGATGGAAAATCCGTATAACTACCGCAACAAGGCTCAATATGCCTTTGGTCGTGGCAGAAACGGTCAAACTGTCGCAGGTGTTTATCAATCGTCAACCCACAGGATTGTTGATATTGAAAAATGTATGCTCACAGACCCCAAGGCAGATGAAATTGCAAATACGGTAAAAAAATTGCTTAAAAGTTTCAAGATGAAGCCTTACGACGAGGTTACACGGCAAGGATTTTTACGCCATCTGCTTGTGAAAACTGCATTTAAAAGTGGTGAGGTGATGGTAGTACTTGTGACATCAACACCTCAATTCCCTTCAAAGCGTTCATTTATCAATGCACTTGTTGGTCGTCATCCTGAGATTACCACAATTGTGCAGAATGTGAACAACAAATTCACAAGTATGGTGCTTGGTGACAAAAGTGAGGTCCTTTATGGTGACGGTAAGATTACAGAAGAACTATGCGGACTTGAATTCCGTATTTCGCCAAAGGCATTTTATCAGATAAATCCGACTCAAACAGAAATTCTTTACAACAAAGCACTTGAATATGCTGATTTCAAAGGTACGGAAAGAATTATTGACGCATATTGCGGAACGGGTACAATCGGACTTATTGCAAGTAAGAATGTCAAAAGTGTTTTGGGTGTTGAAATCAATAAAGATGCCGTCAAGGATGCAAAGGAAAACGCAAATCTCAACGGCATTGAAAATATCAAATTCTTCTCGGCTGATGCGGGAAAATTTATGGTTGATTTGGCAAACTGCAACGAAAAGGTTGATGCAGTTATAATGGACCCTGCCCGTGCCGGTAGTGATATTCCGTTTTTATCGTCACTTGTAAAACTCAACCCTGAAAAAGTGGTTTATGTGAGTTGCAACCCTGAAACTCTTGCAAGAGATTTGATGTATCTCTCAAAAAACGGGTACAAAGTCCGCAAAATTCAGCCTGTGGATATGTTTCCGCATACTGACCATATAGAATGTGTATGTTTAATTGAAAGGAAATAGATTATGGGATTATTTAAGTTTAAGAAAAAAGAAATTATCACAGAAGAACAGAAAAAATGGGAAATTGCTTGGGAACAATGGCGACTTGAAGAAGTACCTGCACCATACAATATCCTTATGACCTATTACAATGAAATCAAAAAAGGCGGTTACACTCGCTTTTTCATAAACATCGCATTTTGTGGCGAAGTGGAAAAAGCAGTTGAAAAAATCGGTAATGAATTACCCCCTATTCTTCGTGAAAACTTAAAAACTGCATATTCACACTATGTTGTTCTTGTAAATGAAGAAAACGAAGAAACAGAGAAGAAGATTGAAGAATGTGACATAGTTTTTGATGAGAATGAGAAATTGCTTGTTGACATAATTCAAGAGTATGCAAACACATTGGAGGTTTATTAACCCCCCTCAGCCGCTTCGCGACAGCTCCATTACTCGCCTGCCGGCTTAGGCAGTGCTTCTGCTACGCAGAGGTGTCCACCGGACACCCGCACCCCTCAAGGGTGGAGCCAATTAAAAATCAGTTAATCCCCTTATAAGGAGAGAAGATATATGTTTGAAATAAAGAATAAAGAATTCTATATGGATGGAAAGCCCATCAAAATTTATTCAGGTGCTATGCACTATTTCCGTACTGTGCCTGAATACTGGGAAG
>JAZSBY010000125.1:0-5298 GCA_045602655.1 Candidatus Fimenecus sp.
CCAACTTTAATTTTTGGAGTGCTTTTACCTGAAAACAATTTATCTAATTTCGCTTGTATTGTTTTCTTGCTTTTTGTTGCATTAATATCTGCTACAAGTTTTGGATGGGACTTTGCATCACTTTGCAATTCCTTTTCAAGAACAGGTATATCCTTGTCAATCGTATTTTTCGATTTGGGTATATCCAACCCAGCGACTATCTGAATATCATTATCTCTTGCCATTGTATCACCCTTTCGTGAACTAATGGCAAATTATCTGAATGATATTACACTTGCATTGCCATTAGCAATTTTATTTATGTTCACCGTAATCCCTAATGGATTAATTCTGTTGTATTCTTTAATTCCTTCCTCTATAAAATGTACGCCCTCAAAGCGAGTAAAACGAGGAATTATATATCCCAAGCTATTTTCAAGTTTTTCAGCAACCCAACCATAGTTTAAAAGAAGGGGAACGTAGCCGTCCTCGCCACCGAATAAACTTGGGTGATTTGCTAAACTTGGATGAAAGTTAATAGATAGAGTAATTTTGTTTTCAAGAACACGTATATCCACTATATCTTGTGCATACATAGAGTCTTGAAATCTATATGTACGCTTATAAACCTTTGGTTCATAGCTGTCATAATACTCATCTATCTTATCTTGTATACAATCATAAAGACGGTCAACCTCTATTTTAAGCTTTTGCTCTAAGGTCAAACCGTCTTTAAATTTCACTTTGCTTGCGATTATTTTATTGAGTTGTTTATTTAAATTACTGCCCATTTATATCGCCTACAATCTTCATAAATTCCTGTAGGTCTGTATCTGCCTGTTCTTGGCTATTGTTATTTGCCACTTGTAAGCAAATAGTGTCATTCTTTTTAATATTTGCACTTAATAAACCAAGCATTGAATCAGCCTTAATCTGTCTATCAAGTGTTGCAATATAAAAAGACGATTTTGATACAGGAAGATTACCTACAATATGGCTTACGTATTTAGATGTAAAATCGCAGGGTGCGATAATACTTGTGCTTGCTATATACATTACTTTTTATCTCCTATCATACCTGTGTCAATAAGAGCGTTTACCATATTTTCTGCTGTAATTCCGTCTTTCATCGTTGTAACACTCTCTACAAATTTCTTTGTAGTTTCTACATCAAGATTGTCTCCAAGCTTTTCAACTACCTCGGTAAACTTGTCAATTAAATTTGCAAGTGCAATATCAGACATTGACATACCGCCACTTGTAATTAAATCCTTGCGGAAGTTAATACCGTTGTTGATAGCCTGAATAATATCATGATACTGTTTTTTCTTTTTGATTTCGTCAAATATCTCATTTGCTTCATCTGTATAAACGCTGTCATAAAGTGTGTTGTTGTCTGTTCCATCTACTTTATATTCGGGGGCATACACACCGAGCAACGCTGTTCTTAACGACAGGTCATAGTAGACAGGGGAATAGACATTATCTATAAATGTGTCATTTACTACCTTATCTACAACTGCACTATATTCGTCAAATGAAATTCTTGTTTTAATTTTCATATATTAATCCTCAACTTTCTTTGTCTTCCGTTTTGTACAGGCAAAATTTACAATATCTTCTTGCAAACGTCCCTCTTTTGCTTTCTGTAAAATACTACAATTTCGCTTATATCTACTACAACCGATGCAATTAGCTTCAAACTGCATATTCCCATTTAAACCCTCCACATATTTCCGATTTTCCTCTTAAGACATCGCCTATACCATAACGACTTATTCCAGTTATTCTTGCCGCATCTCGTATACTATTGTATGTATTAATAAAAACGCCATCTGGTGTTATTTGATTGATTTTTCTTCTATAAGGTTTAAAAACAATTTCCTTGTCAATCAAACTATCTTTATTTTGTTCATATTCTTCATAATACATAAATATATACCCACCAGTATTTGTATATTTTTTATTACAAACATCTTGTATATGTGTAATATGAACACCCAATTCTTCAGATGCATATTTCATACATTCATAAGTTTTTATTAAATTATGTTTATTGTCAATTAACACTATCTTTCTTGCCGAAGGATTTAATGCACCAATATGGCTTTTACTGATTTTGCTTTTCCATTCTTCTGTGAATTCTCTTCCGGTCATAATTTCACTCATCATTTGTTTCCATTCGTCAGTATGTTTGCGACCAGTAAGTTTCTGTCGCATATTTTCAATTTGTTCATCAGTTAATTTTCTACCACAACAACCGTCGCCGCCTGCCGTACAATTATATCCTAAACGCCTGTCGTTTGTTTGATATAATTTAATTAGTTCCTTTTCCTTCTGTTTTGCTGTATTTTCATCTAAATCAGTAAATAGAATAATATGCTCAAAATTATCCCATCCATATTTTTGAATAGCAGAATAAAAATGCGGATACGACTTGTATCTATTGCCATTTTTACCCCATCTATTGTTAGGCTTTTTTGATGTTATCCCAATATACTTTTTACTGTTTAATTTGTTTACATGAATATAAACAGTCCATTTATTTTTTGCTTTTTCTTCGTTCTGCTCGTTGTTTTTTAACATATTCATATTCAACCCAACCTCCGTCAATTTTGGAGTAACATATCCATTTATAAACAAGGTCAGGATAAACATACCAAAACAGCTTGCGTTTCAATAAAGCTGTTGAATCAGGGCAACCTTTGGTGTCGATTATTTCCACACTACCATTTTTATAAGTGATAACAAAATCGGCAACGTAGTTAATTGCCTGAACTGTTTTTTTATCGTGAATAAATTTGGGTTGTAACTCATATTTAACTTGTAATTGCACATCTATAATATCGCCACTCTCCACTTTGGGACAAACTACGTCACGATAATATTTCATTTCTAATATTGAATCAAAAACTATTCCGTTATATGTACGTTTAGTCTTATCTTTATCTACATTAAATTTTGACCTTGAAATAATTAGTCACTCCTTTTCATATTTCACTTCCATTGTAAAAAAATAGGGGACAACCGCACAACGATTGCCACACGGAGTCCCCTTTCTTAATTATTCTTTGTCTGTTTTTACAAACTTTTTGTTTTTCTTTTCAGAAAACGCTTCTGATTTTGCTTCAATAGGCTTTTCACCGATGATAAGTCTTACATCTCTCTCTACTTCGGGGAGTAAATAAGATAAATCCTTATCAGCAGTAATGCCATATCTTGCAAAACAATCAGTTGCCATTTCTTTGTCAAACACACCACCACGATACTGGTCTAACACCATATGTATCTGATAATGTTCAGGTGAGCAAGCATAAAACTTCCAAGCGTGAGTTTTCTCACATTTAAGACAGTAATCATACTCTCCACCGCAAACACCGCATTTCTTGTTAGCCATACAGCACCACCTTACTCTGCAATAACGATTCTGTAAAGCTCCTTATCGTCAGAACAGTAATCGTATGAACACTCAAGAGATACAGGAAGTGTATCTTCAAGGTCGAATGAAATTGTAGAACCAACACTCATCTTTGCGTTGGGGAAGATTACCCACATATAGAGAAGCTTTGTCTGGTCACATACGTCACAACCCTCGATAAGGAATGTTGTACGGGCTGCATCAGGGAACTTGTCAGCAGAGTTTACAACCTGTACTGCTGCTGCTGTCTCATACTCATAAATAACGAGAAGCTTGTCTCCCTCTTCAAGGTCTCCCTCTGCAAAAGTAAGTGTCTTAGTGCCACTTGTGTATGTATAAGTGCCAGCAGATGTAGATGTACCCTGCTTAAAGCCCTGCTTCTGAGCACCGTCTGTAGTAAGTGTTGCAACAGTAATCTTATATACAGGGGCAGAAGGTGTACCCTTGTTTACAACAGACTGTGCAAGCTGTACAGATGTGAGATTAGCAGATGTGATAGGAATAAGTTCTCTCTTAGGTGCTACAAGCATATTATTATCACTTGCCACTTCCTTTGTAGAACCGTTCATCTCAGCGATAATATTAAGGTCAACAAGTGAAGATGCGAAAGAAACCTCACAAGACTTAGACTGTGTGATTGAGAAGATTGTTGAACCCTGTGCGTCAACCTTTGTCTTTGTCTCGCCGTCAACTGTAATCTGGAAATCTTCTACCTGATTGGCAAGCCACTTGAGATTACCGGAGTTATCTTCACCATAGCCATATACAACTCTCTTACCAACAAATGAGTTTACATTAAAAGCCATATTATTTTCCACCTTTCTAAATTAATTTTTGATATAAAAAAATAGAGTGAATTAACCCTTCAAGGGTTTAAACCACTCTAAATCTTTCTTGATTTTTGAATATTCGATTGTACCACTATATAAGCCGTGATACAAATTTTTTGCATTATCTCTCAACTGCATACGCTGTACACAGTCAAAAAATTGATGAATGTGCAAATCCCATATATTATCCCACGTATAACTGAAGCCTTCGTGTGCTATAATAGACGACATTAAAGGGAGATAGGTAGATTGTCTACCCATAAGCTGACGTTTCCGTTTCGCTCTTTCCATATCTTTACGTGCTGTTTCGATAAACATTTCTTTTGCAAATTCATTACCCACTTTACTAAACTGCTGTTTAGGTAAATGATGTATTTTTCTGATACAATTAACCAATTGTTCTCTATCGGTTTTGGTTATCATTTGTTGTTGCCTGTTTATTAGCACAGCCTGTCCATCTTTAACAATTGGCTTGAACTGCGAAAAGTCAAAATCACCTAAAAGCAACCGTGTTTCGTCAACAGTTAAAGATTGTGCTAAATGACAAAATAACGTAAAACTATCTATTTGCGTATAATCAATACCAACCTTTGATAATTGATATGGTAAATCAAATGGTTCAGCGGTCAATATTGAAAGCATAGATAAATAGCGTTCTTCACCAAACTTTGAGATTTCTGCCAATGTAGGTGCTGTAATCGTTATTCCGCAAGGCATTGTGCAAGTAGACGTTTCATAAAATTGAAGTTCATCGTATTCCCACATAAGCACCTCAACACATTCCGTTATTGAAATCTACAGCTCTAAATGTTAATTCTCTAAAACGATACTTTTCATTTAGATTGCCAGCAATGTTACTCTTTAATTCAAGTCTACCAAGACCAAAACCCTCCGCACCATTATACATATCATCAATTAGAACAGATAAGTAGTCGGCTCTTGTAGCAGATACACCTTTCATTTCAAGCGGCATATCGTCTTGGTGGCACAGAACAGTAAAAGTGATTATAGGATAAGCATAGATATTATTAATAGATGTTGACCTTATACTGATTTCAACCATAATGTATG
>JAZSBY010000126.1:0-13235 GCA_045602655.1 Candidatus Fimenecus sp.
CCCCTTCCGTCACCTTGCGGTGACACCTTCCCCTCGTAGCGGGAAGGTTATATTGGGCTCCACCCTTGAGGGGGAGCTGGGAAATGCGTAGCATTTGACTGAGGGCGGGAAGAAACAAACAAACTCCAATTTGACAAATTCTTTAATATATATTCATATAATAGAAAAAGGACAGAATTTTTGTTCTGTCCCTATAATTATTATATTTTATTTGAAATTAAGCCATAACTTCCTTATAGTAGACTTTTTTGCCTTTTTTGATGATTACATATCCCTTTTCGAAATCAGCCTTAGAAAGTGATTTAAAAGGCTCTGTAACCTTTTCGTCATCAACTGATACGCCACCCTGTTCAATAAGACGACGGCATTCACCTTTTGACTTTGCTATACCTGCTTTAATCATAATGTCAGAAACAAGCACATTATCATCGTTAAAATCGTCTGCAGTAAGTTCTACTGTTGGCATATTATCTGTATTACCCTTACCTGAGAAAAGAGCTCTTGCACCTTCCTGAGCCTTATTTGCTTCTTCTTCACCGTGAACAAGTTTTGTAAGTTCAAACGCGAGAATTTCTTTTGCAGTATTTAACTGACTACCTTCCCAAGAATCCATTTTTTCGATTTCTTCCATTGGTAAGAATGTAAGCATTCTGATACATTTAAGAACGTCAGCATCGTCAACATTTCTCCAATACTGATAGAAATCAAATGGTGATGTTTTTTCAGGGTCAAGCCAAACTGCACCTGACTGTGTTTTACCCATTTTTTTGCCTTCTGAGTTAAGAAGAAGAGTGATTGTCATAGCGTGTGCATCTTTACCGAGTTTTCTACGGATAAGTTCAGTACCACCGAGCATATTACTCCACTGGTCGTCACCACCAAACTGCATATTACAACCGTATTTCTGGAAGAGCTCATAGAAGTCATAGCTCTGCATAATCATATAATTAAACTCAAGGAATGAAAGACCCTTTTCCATTCTCTGCTTGTAACACTCTGCAGCAAGCATTCTGTTAACGCTGAAGCAAGCACCAACCTCACGAAGAACCTCAATATAATTAAGGTCAAGAAGCCAATCTGCATTATTAACCATAAGAGCCTTGCCTTCTGAAAAATCAATAAAACGACTCATCTGCTTTTTAAAGCAATCGCAATTGTGCTGGATTGTTTCTTTGGTCATCATCTGACGCATATCGCTTCGACCTGAGGGGTCACCAATCATAGCAGTACCGCCACCGATAAGAGCGATTGGTTTGTTGCCTGCCATCTGTAATCTTTTCATAAGGCAAAGTGCCATAAAGTGACCAACATGCAAACTGTCTGCTGTTGGGTCAAAACCAATATAGAAAACCGCTTTACCTTCATTTACAAGATTTTTAATTTCTTCTTCATTTGTTACCTGTGCAATAAGTCCACGGGCAACGAGTTCTTCATAAACTTTCATAATTACCTCCAAAAAATAATAAAGTCCCCTGCAAAAAGCAGAGGACGAAAAAATTCGTGTTACCACCTCAATTTACTGTTACCTCACGATAAACAGCCTTAACGAGTAACTGACATTACTCTGTACTGTAACGGGTACACCCGACACTCTCTACTATTATTTCAAAAGTGCAACTCCACGATGTATTTCACAAGTTTTGCGTATGTTCTTACACCAACCGAACACTCTCTACAACTGCAAAAGTCTTATTACTTCTTCGCTTCAAAGTCATTACAATTATTATACACAATAAAAATAAATTGTCAATAATTTTTAGCATTTTCAATCATTTCTGCCGCAGCATCCAATGATAATTGTGTTGTTTCAATTCCTCCAATAATTCTTGCTAGTTCGTGTATTTTTCCAACACTATCAAGAATTTCAACCTTTGTATAAGTCTTGTTGTCACTCTCTGACTTTGAAATCAAGAAGTGATTGTCAGCAAAAGCCGCAATCTGTGCTAAATGAGTAACACAAAGTACTTGCCTGTTTTTTGAAACTTCTTTGAGTTTAATACCGATCTTTTGTGCTGCACGACCACTAACACCTGTGTCAACCTCATCAAAAATAAGGGTCTGAATATTATCCTTAGATGCTAAAACATTCTTAATTGCAAGCATGATTCGTGATAACTCACCACCGGATGCAATTTTTGAAAGCGGTTTCGGCTCTTCACCTGCATTGGCAGAAATCAAGAAATAGATTTCATCAGCACCTGTTTCATCAAACGATTTCTTGTTCTGTATAATTCTAAAATCAATTGATGACATATCAAGGAATGATAACTCACATTTAACTTCATTTATAAATTTTTCACCATATTTTCTACGATTTTCTGAAAGCAAACCGGATGCTTTTTCAAGTGATTTATGCTTTTCAAGAAGTTCTTTTTCAAGCTCCTCTTTTTTCTTGTCGGAAAAAGTTATTGCGTCAAGTTCCTTTTGAGCATTTTCTAGATATTCAAGTATTTCTTCTTCAGTTGAACCATATTTCTTGGATAATTTAAAAAGTATATTCAATCTGTCTTCAATTTCGTCCAGTTCAGCAGGATTAATATCAAAACTATAAACAAAATCTTTTAATTCACTTATATAATCACTGATGTTATATGACATATCAGTTACAGAGTTTGCAATATCATTTAGTTCATTATCAAAATAAGATGCTTTAACCAATGAATTTGATGCAGTATTAAGCATTTCTCCAACACCGTTAAAATCATCACTACCGTCAAAAATTTCAATTGCAGAGTTGACATAGTTCAATAATTGTTCTGCATTCTGTAAAATCTTTTTACGATTTTCAAGTTCTCGCCATTCTCCTATTCTAATATCTGCATCGGTAATTTCGTTTATTTGATATGTTAATAAGTCAATTTTTCTTGCTTTTTCGCTTTCATTTACAATCAGACTGTCAAGTATTTTTTTACAATTACAATAATCCTTATATGCTGTTAAATACTTATCTTTTAAATAAAAATTCTCTGCAAAACTATCAATGTATGTATAGTGTAATTCTTCATTTAAAAGGTTATGATTGTCAAGTTGACCGTGTACATTTATAAGTGACTGACCAAGCCTTTTAAGCATTGATACAGTAACTGAAACTCCGTTAACTTTACAGATGTTTTTACCATCTAATGCAATTTTTCTTGATACAGAAAATGAATTATCTTCACAATAAATGCCTAATTCATTCAAAACTGATTTTACATCATTATTTACTTCGTCAAAGAATGCTGAAACCTCAGCACTATCGCAACCTGTTCTGATAAGTTCGCGAGATGTTCTTTCACCTAAAATAGCATTAATTGCATCAATAATAATTGACTTACCGGCACCCGTTTCACCAGTCAATACATTCAAGCCGTTGTTAAAATCAACAACAGCGTCCTTAATGATTGCAATATTTGAAATTTTAAGATTTGAAAGCATACTTATCAGCCTTTAATTAAAGAATTGATTGTGTGAATAATGCTAGTTGTTGCATCAATATCCTTGCAAGCGACAAAAATAGTGTCATCCCCTGCTATCGTGCCTACAAGACCAGATAAATTCATACTGTCAAGTGCAATACAAGCAGCGTTGGCTGTACCTGAATAACACTTTATAACAATAATATTCATAGCAGCATCTGCAGAAATAGCAGAACGAGTGAAAATCATTTTATAATTATCTTCATTATCTGTTTTTTCACTCACTGCATATCTTATATCATTTTTACCAAAGTGCTCTTTTATAATTTTTAATTCTTTAATATCTCTGGAAATAGTTGCTTGTGTTACCTTGTATCCATTATCAACAAGCATTTTAATAATATCTTCTTGGCGAGAAACATTATTATTTTTTATATAATTGAGAATAAGTTCATGTCGTGTTTTTTTCATGTTTTATATTCTCCTTTGAGTTAATTTACTGTTAAGTATATCAAAAAATTCATCCGATTTAATGCGAATAAACTCAGCGTAGTGTTTTGATTCTCTTATAATAATTTCAAAACTTTCGTTTAATTCCAATGATTTATCGCCATCAGTTGAAAGACAAATCTTTTGAGAATTGTTATTTGTTTTTACAGTTATAACTGATTTTTCATTGAAGACAAGAGTTCTGTTAAGTGGCGAATGTGTGCAGATTGGTGTCAATGTAATGCATTTCAAATCTGGGTCTATTACGGGTCCTCCTGCTGACCAAGCATAAGCAGTTGAACCTGTTGGAGTTGAAATAACAACGCCGTCACCACGATAACTGTTAATTTTCCTTCCATTACAGAAAACATCCAAATCAATAAGCTTTATATCACCATAACGAGCTATTGCAACATCATTAAGACAATATCCCAAGAGTTTTTCTTCCTTTTCTGTTTTGAGAATAACCTCAAGCATCATACGCCTGTCTTGAACATAATCACCTAAAATAAGGTTTTTCAATAAATCAAGTTCATTTCCTTCAAGACCTGCTAAAAATGCTAAATTGCCTGCATTTATGCAAAGAACAGGCTTATTATGAATTGCAGCATCCTTTGCAGCATGAATAAATGAGCCATCTCCACCAATAACGATAATTAAGTCTGTTGTTTTGTACAAATCAGGACATGCTTTAAGACTATTTACTGAAATAGGAAAAGAGTCTAATGTATTTAAATCAAAGCAATATTCAATATTAAATTTTTCAAGACAATAAACAACTTCCTTAAAAACATCAAGAGTTTTTTCTCTTGTAAAATTGGGTATAATACCAACTTTCATATTATTCACCACTTAAAACAATATGAGACTTTTCAACAATCTCATCTATTTTTTCTTTTGAAACACATAATTTCTTCTCATCATCTTTTGAAAGGTAAACTAAATACTCAATATTTCCTTCCGGTCCTCTTATTGGGGAGAAATCAAGATTCAAAACAGAAAAGCCTTCAATAAATGCAAAGTCAACAATCCTAACTATTACCTCTTTATGAGTGTTAATATCTCTAACAACACCCTTCTTGCCAACTTTATCTTTTCCGGCTTCAAATTGAGGCTTAATTAAAGCCACTGTTTTACCATTTGATTTGAGGAAATAAAAAAGTACAGGCAAAATTTTATTCAAAGAAATAAAGGACACATCAATGCTCGCAAAATCAATTTCATCAGTCACAATCTCTTTTGTGAGATATCTGAAATTGGTTCTTTCAAGATTTACAACCCGTTCGTCAGTACGTAATTTCCAAGCAAGTTGACCGTAACCAACGTCAATTGAATATACTTTTTTAGCCCCACATTGAAGCATACAGTCAGTAAACCCACCAGTAGACGCACCAATATCCATACATATACAATCATTTAATGATATTTCAAATGCTTTTATGGCTTTTTCAAGTTTATATCCACCACGACTGACAAATGGCATTTTTTTGCCTTTAAATTCAATTTTATCTGTGTCTTTCACTGCATAGCCTGATTTGGTTTCTTTTTGTCCGTTAACATATATTTCACCGGACATAATTATTGCAGATGCTTTTGAGCGCGTTTCTGCAAACCCCAAATCAACTACAACAGTATCAAGTCTTTTCTTTTCAGCCATTTATTTTCTCCATAATATTCTTAACAATGGATTCAGTATCGAATCTATATTTTTTCATTAACGAATCGACAGATGCATGTGGTACAAATTCATCATCTACTGCAATATGATAATAATTCTTGTTAAACCCATTTGTGAGTAATAAATCTGCAAAGGATTCTCCCACACCACCTGATTTAACAGATTCTTCATAGAAAAAAACATTTTTATATTTTGATGCAATTAAAACCACATCACGTTTTATTGGCTTAATCCTATGAATAATTAGTGCTGAAGCATTTAAACCATTCTTTTTTAGCTCATTAACTGCATTTAGTACATTTATACTAATTCGACCATAAGCAACAATTAAAATATCCTCACCGTTTTCAAAATAATCATAATCATTATAAGAAAAATGATAGTTGGATGGTGCTTCTAATTCACCACCACGCGGATATCTTATTACGGTAAGATTTGATGCGTTTTTCACTGAATTTTCAAGGTCGAATTTGAGTCTGTCATATGATAACGGTGAATACACAGTTATATCAGGAATACTATTCAAAAAAGAAACATCCAAAACACCTTGATGTGTAACACCGTCTTCTCCAACAAACCCTGCTCTATCAAGTCCAATAATAACTTTTTGCTTTTGGAGTGTTCCATCGTGAATTAGTTGGTCATACGCTCTTTGCAAGAATGTTGAATATACGGCAAAAACAGGTATCATTCCACCTTTAGCAAGTCCTGAGGCAAAAGTTACGGCATGTTGTTCAGCAATACCGACATCATAAAAGCGAGTGTTATATTTTTCTGAAAACTCTCTTAAGCCTGTTCCTAACGACATAGCAGCAGTAACTGCACAGATTTTATCATTTTTCTCTGCTAACTCGCAAAGTTTTTTACCAAACTCGCTTGAAAAATTAGTTGATGATTCAACATATTCTCCACTGTTTATATCAAATTTTGAAATACCGTGATATTTACTTGGTGACTTTTCTGCAAAATCATAACCCTTCCCTTTTATTGTACTGATATGTAATAAAACAGGTTCGTCAGAAAGTTTTGCAGAATTAAATGCTTCGCATAAATGTTCAAGGTTATGTCCATCAATAGGTCCCATATAATTAAAGCCTAAATCCTCAAAAAATGTACTTTCATACATAGAATTTTTAATGTCTTTTTTTATTCTTGAAATTAGTTTGGCAATAGGTGAACCAACTAAAGGAATTCTATTTAAGATGCTTTCTGTTCTGGCTTTTAATTTATTGTACTCTGGTTTGGCACGAACAATAGCAAGATAACGAGCCATTGAACCGACATTTTCTGAAATTGACATTTCATTGTCATTTAAAACAACAATTAGTCTTGTCCCTGAACGACCTGCGTTATTAAGTGCTTCATATGCCATACCACCAGTTAGAGCACCATCACCTATTACCGCAACAGTGAAGTCTTTTTTTCCCTGTGTTTTATTTGCTTCAGCAATTCCTAATGCAGCAGAAATAGATGTGCTTGAATGACCACTGTAAAATACGTCGTGTTCACTTTCATTTGGAGCACAGAATCCCGAAATACCATTTTCTATTCTTAATGTGCTAAAGCTATTTCGTCTGCCGGTAAGAATTTTATGCGTATAAATCTGATGTCCAACATCCCATACAAATTTGTCATGAGGAGAATCAAAACACTTGTGCATAGCAATAGATAACTCAACAACACCAAGATTAGAAGAAAGATGTCCACCTGTTTTGGATACAGACTCAACCATAAAACTTCTGATTTCAGTTGCAAGTATTTCTAATTCGTTAATATTAAGTTTTTTTAAGTCTTCTGGTGAATTGATATTGTTTAAAAACTTAAATTTATTCAAAGTATTTTCCCCAATCAATTTTGTCTGTTAATAAGCATATAAGCAAGATTTTCTAATATCTCTGTATTATCAAAACTATCTAATGCAGAAATAGCTTTATTCGTATATTCCTTAACTAATTCCTTTGATTTTTCTAATCCATAATATTTGACAATTGTAGATTTATCATTTTTCGCATCGCTACCAACAGGTTTACCTAAAGTGGTTTCGTCACTTATTATATCAAGAATATCATCTTGAATTTGAAAAGCAATTCCTAAATTCTCTGCATAATTGATAGCTGCTATTATCTTTTTTTCATCGTATTCATTACATGTAAGACAGCCTAAAACACAAGCCGCTTTAATAAGACCACAAGTTTTTAATGAATACATTTTTAAAATCTCATCAACATTAGGTTTGTACTCTTCAAACTGCAAATCTAAAACTTGACCGCCTACCATTCCATTGATACCTGCAAATGATGAAAGATATAATGCTGCTCTAATAATATTTTTATCAGGTATATTTTTAACGGATGATAAAACGCCAAAGGCTTCAGTTAGTAAAGCATCTCCGGCTAATAACGCATTATCTTCACCAAAAGCAATATGACATGATGGTTTTCCTCTTCTCATATTATCATTATCCATACAAGGTAAATCATCGTGAATAAGAGAATATGTGTGAATCATCTCAACCGCACAACCAAAATCAAGAGCTGCAGATGTATTGCCGTTACATACCCTTGAAAACTCAATTGAAAGGATTGGTCGTATCCTTTTACCACCGTTTGATACACTATATTGCATGGCATCCAATACTTTTGTTGGCATATTTTCAGCAAGCAATGAGTCTAATCTTTTCGATACTAAATCGGCTTGTTTTTTTATATAAAAGGTCATATCAGCCATTATTCTTCACCTCATTAATGTCAATAATCTTTTGCTTTGCATTATTGAGCTGTTGCATACAAAATTCAGAGAGTTTTATACCCTCTTCATAAAGTTTCATTGATTCTTCAAGAGATAAAGAACCTTCCTCAAGTTTTGAAACTATTTCTTCAAGTCTTTTTTCGGCTTGTTCATATGTCATTTTCATAATTACACCCCAGTAATTTTTGCACTGACCTCATTGTCAGTAAAGCGAATTATAATATTATCTCCAACAGATAATTGATTTGAATTAGAAATAATACTTTCATCTTTTTTTATAATTGAGTATCCCCTTGCAAGCACCTTCAAAGGACTCAAAGAATCAAGTTTTGAACAAAGAGAATAAAAATCTGTTGAATATTTTCCTAATATTTCCTTATATGAATCATTGATTCTTGAATTTAATATATCGAGATATAACTCGCAATTCTCAATGATTTTTTCTGGCTTTTTAAGAACTTGCGAGTTCTTTAAGCTTTCAATTCTATTATGTTTTTCTTTAATTAAAAAATCAATTTCGGAGCAGAGTGTGTTTTTTAGTGATGAGATGTAGTAGAATTCATCTTTAATATCAGGAACGGCTAATTCAGCAGCTGCCGATGGTGTTGGTGCACGTAAATCAGCCACAAAGTCACAAATTGTAAAATCAGTTTCATGACCAACACCTGAAATAACTGGAATATTAGAATTATAAATTGCATAAGCCAAATCTTCATCATTAAATGGCCACAAATCTTCTATAGAGCCGCCACCTCGAGCAATAATGATAGTGTCTACATCAGTCTCGTTAAGTTTTTTAATTGCTTTGATTATTGAAGGTGCAGCACTATTTCCTTGCACCTGAACACCCACAAAAACAATTTCTGTCATCGGGAATCTTCGCCCTAAAACATTTATCACGTCTTGTACTGCTGCACCGGTTGGGGAAGAAATAACACCAATTGTATGTGGAACTCTTGGAATGTTTTTTTTATGTTCAATATCAAACAGACCAATTTTAGCAAGTTTTTCTTTCCTTTGTTCAAAAGCAAGAGATAATGAGCCTATTCCATCAGGCTGCATATCATCAATATAGAGTTGATATTTTCCATCTCTTTCATATATGGAAACATGTCCACGAATAATAACAGACATACCGTTTTCAGGTTTAAATCTGATTTTAGATGCATTACTTGAAAACATGACAGCACTGATTACTGACTCGTTGTCTTTTATGCTCATATACAAGTGACCACTTCTATAATGGTCAACAAAGTTTGAAATTTCACCCACAACAAACACATTATTAAGATTTATATCGTTCTCAATAATTGATTTTACATATTGATTAAGTTGTGTAACAGTTAAAATAACAGGCTTTTGCATTTTTATTTCCTTTTATCACATATTGATGCAAGAATTGAAATTCCACATGCATTATCAGATGAAAAATATGGTTCAGCAAAATATGATTTATAATTTTTTTGTAGCTCATTACGAATAATCGAATTCGACATAACACCACCAGAAAACACAACCGGTAAATTGCCATATACTGATAACAAATCACGTACTGTGTCATCAATTGCAGAATAAATATAACTTAGACAGTACATTGAAACAGATTCCCGCGATTTACCAATTTCCAACATTTTTTTACATTGGTTTTCAACACCTGATAAACTAAACATTCCATCTCTTCGGAAAACCTTGATTTTTTTTAATGAGTCTTTACTATTTAATGCAAGTTTTTCAAGTTCTGGACCACACGGAAATTTCAGTCCAAGAGAAATTCCAACTCGGTCAACGGCTTGTCCTGCTTTTAAATCCAATGAATCAGATATAATCTCTGTTTTAAAATAATCTTCACAAGGCTTAACTAAAAGAGCTTGTGATGTGCCACCTGAAATATGAAAAGCTATAAATATATCATCAATAAGTTCCATTTTATTTGCGGAATACAGCGCGGCCATAATATGACCATCCTGATGTGAGAATTTGTATAACGGAACATTCAAAGCTGATGATAACGAAACAGCAACAGAAACTCCTGTCAAAAAGCAGGGCATATAAGAATTCTTTTCATTACAGGGTTTTACAGATACACCTATGCCCGAAATATTATATGATTTACCATCAAAGAGTTTATCTATCAATTCAGGTAACTGTACTGTGTGATGAAATACAGCATCACTTTGGCGAATTCCCTTTTCACCTTGTTTAACAGGCAAAAGCCTTTTTTCACTAATTATCTCATTAGTATATGAATTGTACAAAGCAACAGAAGTTGTATAATTACTTGTATCTATGCCAAGATAATAACTCATTCAGCAACATTCTCTCTTACATATTTTCCAAGAACACCGTTGATAAAAGATGCGTCTTCCTGTGATGAGAATTTTTTTGCAAGTTCAACAGCCTCATTGATAGAAACACCGTTTGGAATTGATGGAACATAAAGGATTTCACAAAGAGCAAGTCGCATTATGGCAAGTGAAACTTTTGGTAATCTTTCAACCTTCCAACCAATCGAATTTTCATTGATTATTCTATCAATTTCATCACAATTCTCATAAGTCAATTGTGCAAGTGAAAATGCGAATGTGTTTTCTTCGATTAGCCTTGCTTCAACTGCATTATTTACAATTTCATCAACAGAGAGTTCATCATTAAAGATTTTTTCAAAAACAAGTGTAAAAGCAAGTTCTCTTTCTTCCTTACGGGTCATATTATCCTCCTAAAAAACTACACTCCCCGCCGAGAAAATGACAGGGAGTGCTTTTTTCATTTTTCTACGGTGCGAATGTTAATACATCAAATTTGAATATATTATACCACCGTATTTAATAATTTTCAATAGAAATGTATATTTTTATTGTATATGCAATTATTTGAATTCTACAATTAGAATCTGTTCTTGATTTAAACTAGTCTTTGATAAAACAACATTTTTAATTTTCATAACAGATTCATCATTGATAGCATTTTGTGGAATTATAATCTCTATACTGTCGTCGCTTAGTGTAACAAGACAATCTGTTTTGATTTGTGACTTAATAATATTTTCTATATCAACCTCAAGTTTAATTTGGTCAGATAGCCTTAGTAGTTTTTCTTGTGCTAAAGCAACTGCTTCATCAGATGATTTAGAATCATTGATTATTGAATTTAGATTTTCCTTTGCTAAGTCATGTGCTTTCGTTCTGTTTATATTGGCTACACCAAAATATTCCTTTTCACTATATGAAACTGAACCTGAATTAACATATTGTGCTTCACCCAAGTTATGTTTTTCTGTGATTTCAGGCATAGAAGTATTTTCTTTAGGAACTGTATAATACCAATTTACAAATACAGATAAACCGAGTGCCCCCAATAATGTGAAAACTAATATTTGTTTTTTACCTATGATTCTGCTTTTCATTATTATCCTCCTGAATTGAAAGTTTTGAAATAGATATTCTTGAAGTGTTAAGGTTTAATAATGCACTTACTGCAGAGTAAATTGATTGTTGAACTTTAGTATTATCTCCGCCTTCACACGAAATTGCAACCCCACGAATTTTAGGTTCAATTGTCTTTATTAACAAACCGGAATTATTGTTATTGTTTTTTATTATTACATAACTATTTTCAAGAGTTTCATCATCATTTTTTTCGTTATTCTTTTTGATTTCTTTTCCGTCCTTAGCATAAACATACTCCGTAGTTTCTGATAAAGTAATAATTACTTCAGTTTCACCCGCACCGTCAATATTCTCTATAAATTCTTCAATCTTTGTTTCAAGTTCAGAGCAGTATTTATTATCTGATATTACTTCTTCCACTTCAATTTTTTCCTTATTATCCGAAAAATTCATTTCTGAGAAAAATATAACAATGATACCAATTATCCCGGCAATAAATGCATAAAGCGTTTTCTTATCTATTTTTATATTTTTAAAATATTCAATAATTTTTTTCAAACCACATTTACCTCAAAGCCCAATTTATTTTCTATTTCCGACTCGGTTTCCGGTATTTTGTTGTTATCGGCTATGTCAATTGTTATATAGTCTACAAATAAATATCCATCTTCATCAATATATGAATCAATATCATAGGATATGATTTTAACGTTGTTTTCTTCACATATTTTTTTTACAGATTCAATAACTATTTTTTCATATCCATCCTTATAGTTTAAATCAAATGAACTTTCTTCATGTTCTTCATTATTCTCAAAGTTATTATGGAAATTGTAATTACCATTAGGAAGTATCATATAAAACAAAACAAAAACTGACAGAAATATACCAGATGTTTTTCGTATTTTTGATTTTGATAATAGTATTTTGCATAAAGATGTAATTGTTGATGCTCCGCAAACAGAAAGAATCCAAGACTTGAACATATCCATGTTATTTTCCCATTACAATTATAATTCCCGTTGAAATTACAAGGACAAAAGTTATAAAAAACAATATTATATTCATAAGAGAAAGTACTGACGATACACCTTCAAACATATCTGCAACCGTGTTAACGCCAAATAATGACGAGATAATTGAACATAAACCCATAATGAAATACCAAAGCAACAGTTCAATTATAATAGGTAGATTTATCATAATTATTACTATTATTACAAACACACCCAAAGTGTTTTTCATAATTATAAAACTGCTGAAAATTGATGAAATAGCATCCCCTACACCCGAACCCACAATTGGCACAAAAGTACCTGAAGCAAATTTAATTCCCTTAATCAACAAACTATCCGATGAATATGACAATATGCTCTGAGTTGTTAACAGTCCTGTAAATATAGTTGAAAAAAATGAAAGTACAATGACTATAAATCTTCTTATAGTTTTAAGTATTTTTCCCTGATATTGTTCATTAGAAATGGATGATATAATAGTAAATGAAAGTATGCCACCTAATAAAGGTACTAATATTTT
>JAZSBY010000127.1:0-22509 GCA_045602655.1 Candidatus Fimenecus sp.
CAGTTGAGTTCTGCAAGGTCGTTTGGAACTGTCCAGTCAAGAGTGATGTTTGTGAATGGTGACTGTGTACCCCAACGAGACGGAGTGTTAACACCATAGATGAATGACTGAATGCACTGTTTAACTTCTTTGTATGAAAGGTTATCAACCTTTACGAATGGTGCAAGGTATGTGTCAAAGGATGAGAAAGCCTGAGCACCTGCCCATTCATTCTGCATAATACCAAGGAAGTTAACCATCTGGTTGCAAAGTGTTGAAAGGTGAGCAGCAGGAGCAGATGTGATTTTACCCGGAACACCGCCAAGACCTTCCTGAATTAACTGCTTAAGTGACCAACCTGCACAGTAACCTGTAAGCATTGAAAGGTCGTGAATGTGAATATCAGCGTTTCTGTGAGCGTTGCCGATTTCATCATCATAAATCTCAGAGAGCCAGTAGTTAGCAGTAACAGCACCTGAGTTTGAAAGAATAAGACCACCAACTGAATAAGTAACTGTTGAGTTCTCTTTAACACGCCAGTCGTTAACATTGAGGTAGTTGTCGATAATAGCCTTGTAGTCAACCATTGTTGCGTTAAGGTTACGAACCTTTTCTCTCTGGCGACGGTAAATGATGTATGCCTTTGCAACATCATCGTAACCTGCCTTAATAAGCACTGATTCTACACTGTCCTGAATGTTTTCAACGGAAATTGCCTGGTCCTCGATTTTTGGCTCAAATTCTGCTGTAACTTTGAGTGCAAGGAAATCGATAATGTCAGCATTGTACTGCTTGTTACAAGCGTCAAACGCAAGGGTAATAGCTTCTGAAATCTTTTTAAGGTCAAAAGATGCTATTTTGCCGTCTCTTTTTACTACGTTATACATATTGTGCCCTCCTATTGATTTTGATTTTTTGTGCATTAAAGGTAAATCTCGCTACCCATTACGCACAGTAATTTTTGGTTAGCGAGACTTATTATAGTACATATCTTGTGCGTTGTCAATAGGTTTTTACACAATATATTGTGTTTTTCTTAAATTCCTCGAATTTCAACACAAGGCACAAATTCTGTTGCTTTTTCTTTCATTTCTTTAAGCAAATGGACGGAAACCGGCTCTAAACCAGCCTTTATAAGGTCACCTGAGTCCACAAAATTTTGCAAAAAGTACTTGTGTGTTCCTTTAATCCATACCACAATATCTTGTATATCGTCCAGAGTGTGAAAACCGTCAACAATGGTTGTCCTGAATTCATATTCCACTTTATTCTGTAATAAAAAGTCCACACTTTTTTCAACTGATGCCAAATCTACATTGTCAACACCTATTGTAGTCATATATTTTGCCTTGCTGTTTTTAATATCCATGGCAACATAATCCACAAGACCTTTTTCCACAAGTGAAATAAGTTTTTCAGGAAAACTGCCGTTGGTGTCAAGTTTAACTGCATATCCCAAATCCTTAATCTTGCAAATAAATTCTTCAATACCATCCTGTAATAATGGCTCACCACCTGTGATTACAACACCGTCAAGGATACCTTGTCTTTTCTTTAAGTATGAAAGGACTTCATCTTCATTTATATATGTATCTTTGTCAATGTGGGTTACCAATGCTGCATTATGACAGAAAGGGCAACGGAAATTGCAACCGGGGGTAAAAATAATACAAGCCACCTTGCCGGGATAGTCTAAAATTGTGAGTTTCTGAAAACCATTTATATACATATTTATCCCTCCTTGGAGTTTAACTAATATATAGAATAACACAAACAAACATTAAATAAAAGATAAAAAATAAATTTGACGATATACATATTTATATGGTAAAATTACATTATTGAAAGGAAAAGGGGAAGGGATATGGCAAAAAAGCAAATTACAGTTGAAGAGTATAAAGCAAAACAGGAAAACAAAAAAGCAAAAAACGAACATTTTTCTAAAATGCTGATTGGTAGTTTAGCTGTTTTTCTGTCTTGTGTAATTGCTTTCAGTATGGTATCAATTTCATATACGCTAATGGCAGGAGGCGGCAAAACCCCTGTTGTACAGTCGGGTAATGCGGCACAGAACAATGATGCTTCAACAGAAGTTGAAACTGACGACCCCACAGCAGATTGGGGAGAAGATGTTGTTACAGATGAACCATCAAGTGAAACCGGTGAAGAAAAAGGGGAAGAAGCAGAAACGGAAGAAAAGAAACCCTATTCAACAATTCCTGAAATAGTAGAGTTGTTCAATAAATCCGTAAACAGAGTTAAGCCGGAGGCAGTAAAGGTTACCAAGAATTACGAGAAAAGAACAGTGACCAAATTAGAACTTCCATCTGTGCTTCAATCAATGGGAGATACTCTTATCAGTGAGGTAATGAAGGACGATACAGAACCCATTGTTTATGCAACAAAAGAAGAAATCAGAGATAATTACATAGTCCCAAATCAGGATTATTCAAGTAAATTAAAGGCATCGGACGTAGAAAAGGCAGTCTGCAAGGATAACGGAAAAGAATATGAGCTTTATATTCTTGTGAAATCCGAAAAAAACCCAACTGCAGGTAAGGGTGTTGGCTCGGTATTTGATGTAATTGAAGCACACGAAATGGCAGAAAAAGCCCCTGACTTTTTAAGAGAAATGTCAACAGAATATTATAACTGTGTTGTTAAGGTTACTATTGATAAGGCATCGGGCAGAGTAACACATGCAAACTATTCAACTCCATTATATATGAATGTTGTTGTAGATATGTTCGGCACACACAAAGCAGTAATGGGTGTTACATTTGAAAAGGATTATACAATAGAGTATTGATTATAAAGGGACTGTAAAATTACAGTCCCCTTTGTGCTGAGAAAAAGCATATTAGTGTTATAATAAGGGCATAATCCATAAACAAAAGGGGATTTTACAAATGACAAAAATAAACAAAGGACTGATAATAATGCTTTTAATCTCTCTTTGTCTTTTTGGTGCTTGTGGTTGTAACGGTGAAAAATCAAAAGAAACACCAACAGAAGCAAATAATTCTTATGAACAAATCACGCCACAACAAGCAAAAGAGATAATGGATAATGAAACGGGTTATATAATTCTTGATTCCCGTACGCAGGAAGAATTTGATGAGGGACATATCCAAGGGGCAATTATGATTCCTGAATATGAAATATCACAAAGGGCAGAAAAGGAATTACCTGACAAAGACCAGTTAATATTGGTTTATTGTCGTAGTGGCAGAAGAAGTAAAATCGCCTCTCAGGCACTTGTGGATTTAGGCTATACAAATGTCAAAGAATTTGGCGGAATAATTGACTGGCCGTATGAGATTGTAGTATAATACGGGAAAAGGGGCGATAGATTATGAAAAAAGCATTTAGAAGTATTATTGCAATTGTTCTTTGCCTTTCTATTTTAGGTGGAACACAGGTTTTTGCTTGTAGCGAGGGAAGAACGGTCGGTGGATTTTCAACGATATTTGATTTTATGGAAAGACTTGCAAGTGTTTTCACTGGGGACAAAAATGAAGATGCAAATATGGATGTAACCATTGAACAGGGCAAAATATTCAAAGAAAAAGAGTATTTCAGAGAGTCCCACGCATCAACTATTGTTAAAATGCCTGACGGAAATCTTATGTCAGCATTTTTTGCAGGTACTGCCGAGGGTAATGCTGATGTGAGAATATGGTATAGTATTCACGACGGTGAAAACTGGAGTGAGCTAAAACAGATGGCATCCGACGACCCGGTTGCTCATTGGAATCCGGTTCTTGTAAATTACGGTAGTTTCGTAAGACTTTATTACAAAGTTGGTATGGAAATTCCAAATTGGGTTACAAAATATACTGATTCTTACGACTGTGGCAAAACTTGGACAGAACCACAGGAATTAGTAGCAGGTGACACAAGTGGTGGCAGAGGACCGGTAAAAAACAAAGTTCTTGTTACATCCAGTGGTAAAATAATTGCTCCTGCATCATCCGAACAGGGTGAATGGAAAGCATTCTTTGACATTTCCGAAGACGGCGGCAATACTTGGACGAGAACGGACTTTGTTGTTGCAAAAGACAGCAAAGGAAAAACTGTCGGTATGATTCAACCCACCCTTTGGGAAGATAAAGATGGCAATATCCACGCGATGTTCCGCACAAAAGCAGGTTGGATTTATCGTTCAGATTCAACTGATGGCGGATATACTTGGTGCGATGCTTATCAAACAGACCTTATGAATAATAACAGTGGTATTGACTGTGTTATGACCGATAATGGATGGCTTTGGCTTGTTCATACTCCTGCAGGGATGAAAGTGAGAAACAGATTAGTCCTTTCTGTCTCCAAGGATAACGGTGAAACCTGGCAGGATGTAACAACACTTGAATATAGCATCAATCTCTTTGCCGAGTATTCATATCCTGCGATTATTGAAGACGGTAATAATCTGTATATCACATACACCTACAACCGAAAAACAATAAAATATGCTTTCGTAGAATTCTAAAAGAATAAACCCACAGAGTTTTCTGTGGGTTAAATTTATGCCTTTTAGTACTTTTTCATAGCATTTTTAAGTCTGCTGTTGTTTTGGATTTCCCAAACGGGAATAATAAGTCCGCCCTTTAATCTCATAGAGTTTTCGTGTAAAGCACCGTAGAAAGCAACTTTGAAATCACAATGCTCACTCATTTTGCATCTTGCCTTGTATGTATCGTATAGTTTATAGGCGTTTCCCCACATATTAAGAAATTGGAACAGGTCATACTCTCTGTCTGCCCACATAGAGCCACAAGGGTCAATAAAACCTGTCAATTTCATATTCTTTTGGTTAACCATAATGTTCATAATATTAAGGTCCCCGTGAATTAGTACAGGGCTTTCAGGCTCATCAACGATTTCCTTGAAAATATCAAGACCACGACAGAGTAAATCGTAATTTTTCTTACTGTATTTGCCCTCATCCATCAACTTTTTGAGTCCTGCAAGGTCACGAGAAACCTTGTTTTCTATGTAAAAGTCCTTCCAACTGTCATAAATTGCATTTTCAAGGTAACCAAACTTTTGGCCTTTAACACTATGCCATTCCAACATTCCATCAACAACCTCATTGGCAAAGGATTGCTTCTGTTTCTTGCTTTTAAATAAAAATGTTGGGTCAAGTGCGTTTTTACCCTCAATAAAACTCATACATAAAAGAGCGATTTCATCATCGCTATATGTAAAATAAACCTTTGGCATTTTAACGGAGGTGTTTTCACCAAGAACCTTTAATTGTTGGGCTTCCGTTGTTTCCATACCTTTAATATAGTATGCTTTGAGAATGATGGTTTCACCATCTGCTTTGGTGGCTTTGTATACCTTACCAAAACTACCACCACCAATGAATTTAAGTTCATTCACAGATGTATTAAAATGTTTATTTGCAATTTTTGGTATTTCTTCAAGCAAGAATTTATCATTTAAGTTCATTTGCCACACTCCTTATTCTGTTAAATACCTTTTTATATGCCTCACGACTTTCGGGTAAAAATGATACTAATTGAAAACAGTGGAACATACCATCGTATTTATAAAGTTCAATATCTACATTTGATGCTTTCATTTTTTCAAAAACCCTGTCGTTGTCACTTTCATCCATTTCTGCACCACCACAAACAAGAGTTGTGGGAGGGAAACCCTTGAAATCTGCAAAAACAGGAGAAACATAAGGACTTTCACGGTCAATGTTTACTGCGTAGGCAGAAATTCTGTGGAGGTAGTCCCAGTTTTCCTCAATTGATTTGTGTTTTGCAATTCCGCCAATGGGGTCAAGATAAGCATTTTTTATTCTCGATTCACCACTTGATGTCATATCTGCCCAAAGGGAGAAACACACAATCTGTGATGGTAACGGATAAGAATTATCACGCAACCAAAGAGTAGTGGTAACAGCAAGGTTGGCACCTGCACTATCCCCAATAAAAACTATGTTTTTAGGTTTTATTCCCTTTTCTAAAAGTTCAAGATAAACATCTTTTGCATCATATAACTGTGCAGGATGTTCATATTGCGGAAAAGTCCGATAATCAACATTTACAACGGTTGCACCGTCAAGAAGGTTACTGTATTTTTCAGCAAGTTTGCGATACATATCAACAAGCTTTACTTTGAAACTGCCACCGTGCAACAAAAAAATAACTTTTTCTGTGTTGCAATTTTTACTTTTTAATATTTCATAATAACAGTTGACCGATTTGTGTCTTTCAAGCGTAAAATCTTTTGAGGGTTTGTAGTGCGATTTAACATCCTCTGTTTTCATTCCTGCCTTGTTGGACATATTGGCATTGTCAATAAAGGGTGAATGAAAAATGCCACGCATACAAGTACACAAAACACGGGATATTAGGGATTGCATATTCTCACCACTTTTCAATTAGAAATAAAACCCAAGACGGAGTTTGCCTTGGGTTTATGTACATGTAATTATTTGCTTTTCATTTTAATAATATCTCTGTAACTGATAAGTTCAACACCGTGAGCATTGAGATATTTTTCTGTTTCAGGGTCTTTAATAACCTGATATTCCCAAACTCTCTGTGCCCAGAGCGGAACGATTTCTTTAAGTTCATCTGTTTCAAGAGCAGGGTGAACATAAGTTTCAGTAATTCCGTCAGGAATGTTGCACCAGATGTCAAGTATCTTCTTTCTGTAACTTTCATAAGAATCTGTTGGCATTACATCCCAGTCGGGGAAAAGAAGATAGTCAGGCATAATTACATTGTATTTTTTGCCCCATCTCTTTGAAAGAAGAGTACATGCATTCCAAAGGAAAAATGGAGTTCCTCTTGGAGCAACACGCTTATCAGCAGAAGTGAACATACGGAATGCATAACCATAGTCACCGCAAACACGGAGAGTTAATTTAAGAAGTGAAAATCTGCCTGTAAGGTGACCGTATAATGAACCCATGTGATTATCAACATGGGATGGTTTCATACCCCATTTGTGAGCAAGGTCAATCTGTGCACGAATTTCTGCTTCGATTTCGTCGTATTTGCCGTATTTATCAGCATCTTCACCTGTATGCCACATATATCCTTCTTTGTCGTGAAGGCTTGGACCATTTGTAAGAGCCTTCCAACGATATGTTTCCCATTCAGCAGTTGTTGTAAGGTGAACACCAATTGCATATTCAGGATGTTCAATTGAAAAGTCAACAGCTTCCTTTGCAGCAGGACATGGCATCATAATAGTTGATGATTTAAGTCTGCCTGATTTAAAAAGGTCGAAAATTGCTTCGTTGGCGCTATGGCACATGCCAAAGTCATCGGCATTTACTAAAAGATATTTTCCCATAACATTTCCCCCAAAAAATATATTTATGATGGTAAAATTATAGCACAGAATATGGGGACTGTAAATATACAGATTGAATAAATTTTTAAGGGTGATATAATAAAAAAGAAATATAAATTTTCACTTGACTCTGTCGTTGCGTCATAGTGTATGTTTTTATATGCGAGGTGATTAAATGAAAATGCAAATAAATGAATTTGCCAAGCTCACAGGTGTAAGTGTACGTACATTGCATTATTATGATGAAATAGGACTTTTAAAACCTGCCGAAGTTGACGAGTGGACGGGTTATAGGTTTTATGATGAAAAATCCCTTGAAAAAATGCAACAAATTATGTTCTACCGTGAGTTGGATTTTTCGCTGAAAAGCATTATGGAAATTTTATCTTCTCCCGATTACGACAAGCAAAAGGCACTTGATGAGCAGAAAAAACTTCTGATTCTCAAAAAAGAACGATTGGAAAAACTGATTTCTGCCATAGATGGTGCAAAGAAAGGACAAACAACTATGAACGCATTTGATAACACAGAATTTGAAAACTACAAAAACGAAGTGAAGGAAAAATGGGGCAATACCGAAGCCTACAAGGAATACTCCCAAAAAGGTTACACAAAAGATAATTTCAATGCTTTGGGTGAAGGCTTGGAGAGAATTCTCGAAGAAATTGCAATCTGTATGAATAGTGGTGAAGCACCTGACTCGAAGGAAAGCCAAAACCTTGTGGAGAAATTGCAAAACTACATCACAGAAAATTTTTATACCTGCACAAATGAGATTTTAGCAGGACTTGGTCAGATGTATGTTGCCGATGAAAGATTTAAGAATAACATCGACAGACACTCTGTCGGCACAGCAGAATTTATAAGCAAAGCAATAGAGTATTATTGTCAATAAGAAAGCAGAAAGGAATGTAAATTCAGTTTCCTCAACACTGATACAGCAGAATTATAATGCATATGTACCTATAGATGCGGTTGAAGATTTTGAAAAGAATATTTCGGCAACATTTAAGATACTTGTACTTTCATTAGCAGGTCTGGTTGCATTATCACCAGTAAGCATTTATTTTGCAATCAGGAGGGTGACTATGCTTTTTATTTAGCTATTACACAAAAAAGAGAAGGTTTATGGTGGGATTGATAATGAAGTGGTTCAATAAGATTTACAATCGTCTTATGGTTAGTGCAGTAAAAAAAGCACCGAAAATACGCGAATACAAGAAGAAATTAACAGCAGACGCGAAACAAACGGGTGTGACAAAACAAGGACTCACATTACTGTGTCCGGCATACAAAAAGTATTATTATTGCGATAAAACATCGGGAGAAGGATACTTTTTCCGATATAAGCCTATTAGAGAAAAGGGAAAGTATCCTATTGTTATTTATCATCACGGCAACGGCTTGAATCGAGCAGGAAAAAATAATATACAGATGTACGAGTTTTCTTGGTTAAAGAAGAATCTTAACAGAGAAAAATGTCATCAGGTGGCAATTCATCTGGATGTTTCCTGTGAATATAACACCACAGAGCACAACCGTGCACTTGACGGTATTATTGATTATATTCAAAGTACATATAAGAATGTGGACTTTAACAGAATTTATCTTGCAGGTACTTCTCACGGAGGGTACGCTTGTGTATATGAGGTGTTAAGAAATCCTGATAAATACGCTGCAGCAGTAACTTCAATGGCATATACCTTTAATGAGGTAGTTGTACCTGCAGAGGAAATTAGGATGAATCCGTTTATCCGTTGCCTTACTGACGAGGATTATGAAACTATTGCAAAAACACCTTTTTATATATCCTGGGCAAAGGATGATGACAATGGTATTGTTAAAAGTAATGAGCTTTTGTTAAAAAACCTGAAAACAAACAATGCAAGTGTGAGCTTTAAAATATATGACAAAGGTGGTCATACCATAGCATCAAGATTTTTCAAAAATGCTGATTGGAAGAATTGGATGTTTTCACAAAATAAATGATTAGTAACCGAAATTTAAAACGGACACAAATTTTGCGTTGGCTTGATGAAGAACTTATTAAAAATGGCAGAAAAGCGAGATTTAAAGCCATAAATTTAATTTCAGGTAAAAGATAGTTAATTTAGTATAAAAGGAAAATGTTGTTTTTTTGGGATTAAAATGATAGAATTGTTTTGACAGGAGGTGTTAAACACGGTGCTGTTTAAATTCAGAAAAAAACATAATGCAAACAAAACTACCAATGAAGAAAGCAGTATAAATAAAACATTGGGTATGACGCACATTACCGTAGGCAGAAAGTATAATGCAAATAAAGTAGCCAATGTTGAATGCAAAAAAAATGAAGAATTTAACAATATAGAAATTAAAGGACAATGCTTTTTGCTGATTTTTCTGAAAAGCGGTTCGCTTACATTCAGCTTGAATGGTACTGAAACAGTTTTTTCAGCTCCGTCATTTATTTGTTTTGATGAAACGGAAAACCCGATTTATGTTTCAAAGGATAAAGCAGATTATTATTGTATGTATTTTCATCCTAATTATCTTAATGTAAACATGACTTTTAAACTCTTGCGTTCTCCGAAATATAAAGATATTGCAAGTACGCATGATTTGTTTATGTTAAAACCATTTCTTGATAAGTGTTTGTGTGTACCGATTTGTGAAAGTTATATCAATACTGTGGAAGACGCGTGTATTCAGATGCAAAGGGAACTGCTGGAACAGCGTGACTGGTATTGGTCGTGCAGGGGGCGTTCACATTTTATGATTGTTATCCTTGCACTTGAGCGTATGTACGAAATGTATGGATATGAGAAAAAAGTTATTACCGAGGAAACAAAGAAAGAAATTAGCGATTCCAGATTAAATGATGCAATTGTATTCATTGAAGCAAACTATATGAAGGATTTGACACTAACGCAAATCAGCAATGCTGCAGGTACAAATCATGTTACATTAACAGAATTGTCAAAGCAGTTTTTAGGCATAACAATTATGGAATATTTGATGCAACACAGAATAAAAGTGGCAAAAAAAGAACTGACCCTTACCGGGGTACCCATAAAAGAAGTTGCATCACTTTCCGGGTTTAAAACAGTCCAGCATTTCAGCCGAGTATTTAAAGAAGCAACAGGCAAAACACCGGCTGTTTTCAGAGAAGAAACCGTTGAAAGGCGAAAGAGCGAATTAGGATTATAGCAAATGAATTTCCATAGGGAATTTATATAAAAGGAGAATTTATTATGAAAAAAACAATTACTAAAATTTTATCCCTTATGTTATCACTTGTTGTGATAATAACAGGCTTGCCTTTACTTGGAGTGGTTGCTAACGCAGAAGAAGCATTACCATATTCAGTTGGCGATATTATTGAATTTGGTTCTTATCCGCAAAGCGAAGTGAAAGATGAGAATCTTATTTCAGAGTTAAATTTACAAACTCTCAATTGGATTTCCTATGATTATTATTCAGGTACACTTGAAGAACAAGTGTCTGGAGATTTTATGAAGTATGCTGATGTTACATATGACAGCAACAAATATCGTGCTGTAACATTTACACAGTACAGACCGTATTGTACAGCGTATAATAGTGAATATACGGCACAGGATGAAAATGGTTATTATACAGGCACTGTATATTGGTTTAAATATGAGCCAATTCAATGGTGTATTCTTGACCCTGATGAAGGCTTGGTTTTAAGTGAAACAATAATAGATTCTCAGGCATATCACAACACTTTATATGCAGAATACGATTATTTTCAGGATTCATCGTGTGAAAAACTTGCAAGCGATTATAAGGCAAGCTCCATAAGAGCATGGCTTAATGATGATTTCTATAATACAGCATTTACAAGTGAAGAAAAAACAGAGATTTTTAATTCAGAACAGAATAACTCTTCACCATTTGACAGTGCTTATGACGGTGAAACAACCTATGACAAAATCTTCCTTCCGTCTTATGATGATGCAATGAACGAACAGTATGGTTTTATTTCTCAAAAATCAGAAGATGAGTCCCGTCGTGCAAAAGGAACAGACTATGCAAAGTGTCAGGGTCTTACTATTGAAGATGGGACCGTAGATAAATACTCATCTTGGTGGTTGCGTGCACCCGAGGAGTACGGATGTTCAGGCTTTATCGCTGGAGACGGGCAATATACTCCTGAACTTTTCGCACCTTGCTGGACCTGTTTTGGTGTTCGTCCTGCTATGAAAATGAATCTTAATCAGAATTTTGATGTAAAAGGAATTGAAGAGAGATTCAGTATTATGACTCCATCAAGAACTGACATTCGCTATAAAGACGGAATTATTCTTCATGCGGAAATTGAAGGTAATGCTCCGGTAGGTTCTTATGTAGAGTGGGTTATATATGATGATTCGTTTTCAACACACTCTCTTGATGACGGATATGCATTTGAACTTGTCTCAGAACACAAAGGCAAAACAGTGGTTGAAGCAAGATTATATGATGAAGACGGAAATCTTCTTGCAAATGACAGTATTATTATGAATTCAAATGCAGGCTTATTCCAGAAACTTATAGGAATATTCCGCGTGCTTTTCAATAAAACAACAATTTATAAATATTAAAAATTGTGATGTGTTACCCCAATTCAGCGAGAAACAAAGATGTAAGGAGGATTGAATATGGAGCAATTTAACATAGACATAGTAAAAAAAGAAGCACGAGAATATATCAAAACTGACCGTCGATGGCTTTATATGGGTTTAGCGTGTCTTCCCATAACTCTTTTAACAAATGCCATCCTCGGTGGTTCGGGCATTATAGAGAGTTTTTTAGAGGAAAGCATATTTGTCGATTACGGCTGTTCTTTAGGCTCAAGTGCTATTACATGGTTGCTTATTCCGTTTACAATCGGTATGACGGGATATTTCCTCAATCATCTTCGCGGGCTTAACCCTGATTGGAAAAGCATTTATTGTGAAGGTGCTGACAATTTTGGGAAATACTTGGCGGTTGGTGTTATAAAAGAGTTGATTATAATGTTGTGGACCTTTGTATTCATTATTCCCGGCATTATTAAAAGATATGAATACTATTTTGTTAATCAAATAATTCACGATAATCCCAATTTAGACCATAAGAAAGTAAGAGATTTGAGCAAAAGAATGACAGATGGTTTCAAGAGTGACCTTTTTATCTTAGACCTTTCGTTTTTACCGTGGATTATATTGGAAATTATAACTCTAGATATTGCAAGTCTTTATGTGTTGCCTTATATGCAATATACAGCTGCCATATGTTATGAGAAATTCAAACAGAACGCAGTCACAACAGGTGTTGCAAGTCCCGAAGAATTCGGAATTTATCCTATGGTTGAGGAAGATAGTCAGTTTGTTGATGATAACATTACTGCTGATAAGGAGTGTTGATATGAAGACTATAATTAAAACCGTTATAGTTTTTATAATCGGAATTATAGCAGAGATGTATCTTTTTTTGCAGCAACCGTATCTTGAGAAGGAGTTTCTCGGGTATCTTGACGGATTTTATGTTTTGTTTCCGTTGATGATTACGCCGTTAATAGGATTGGTGGTAGGTCTTTTGACTAACAGTAATATCAGGTATGGGTTTGTTGCCGTTACACTGGTTTTCTCAATCCTGTTTATGGCGATATATTGCATCGGAATTGATGGGGTTGCAGTAGTATATGTGCTCGCATACATGTTCAACACAGCAGTAGGCATAGGAATAGGCCATGGTATAAGAGCGGTAATAGCTTCAATGGTGGAAAAAATTAAGGAGTACAAAGATAATAAATAATCTTGTGTGATTTATAAAATCAAACATAAAAGGAGAATTATTATGAAAAAAACAAAGCAATTTATATCGATTTTATTGGCATTGATAATGATAATTTCAATTATTCCAATGTCGTCAATATCTGCAAGTGCAGAAGATATACCGACATCAGGTACTTGTGGTGATAATCTTACCTGGGAATATGATGAAGAATCAGGAGTGATGTACATTTCGGGTACAGGTACGATGTATGATTATTATATGAATCGTCCATGGGAAGATTTTGCTGATGAGGTTTATTTTGTTAATATTGGAGACGAAGTGACCACAATCTCTAATTATGCATTTTACGGCTTTTCAAGTCTTAATTCCATAGTGCTTGGTGAAAGTATTACAACGATTGGTGTGGGTGCATTTGAATCTTCAGCATTGATTAGTGTAACAATTCCTGTTAGCGTAGTGTCAATTGGTATAGGAGCCTTCTGGGATAATTCGTATCTTACAGATATTTATTATTGTGGCACAGAAGAACAATGGAATGCTATCACAATAGGAAGTGATAACGAGCCATTATACTTTGCACAGATTCATTTCCAAGAAGAAACTGTAAACCCATCGGGCACTTGTGGCGAGAATGCCAATTGGGAATTTGACCCGGAAACCGGCACACTTACCGTTTCAGGAACAGGTGCGATGCAGGATTATTACACTTCAGATAGTCCGTGGAAAAGCTATAAAAACTCAATTAAAGCAATTATTATCGAAGAAGGAATCACTAAAATCGGGCAATATGCTTTTGAAGATTGTGGTAACTGTGCAAATTTAAAATTACCTGACAGTTTAACTGAAACTGCACTCGGTGCTTTTATGTCCTGTTGGTTTTCAGATATTGAGTGGGGAAATGGCTTGAAAACAATTGGACCACGGACTTTCCAGTCTTGCTCTTTTGCTAATAATGATTTGGTAATTCCTAACGGAGTTACAACAATGGGAAATAATGCTTTTTCCTACTGTAACATCAGAAGTGTAAGAATACCGGACAGTTTAACAGTTATTCCGGAAGAGGCTTTTCGAGGCTGTAGTTTTCTTGAAAAAGTGTTTTTTCCCGATACTCTTGTTGAAATAGAAGAAAATGCCTTTTTAGACCTTTATTTATTCACAGATGTTTATTATGCGGGTAGTGCACAACACCGTTCAGAAACTCTTACAATTGATTATGGTTTTGATTTTATGGGTAATTATGACCTTCAAACAGCAACCTGGCACTATGACTGCACAGCAGAACATACCCATAATTATATAGGAGAAAATATCACACCACCAACCTGTTGTGAAAATGGTTTTACAGAATATATTTGTTCAGTATGCGGAGACTTTTATTTTGCTGACGAAGTAGTTTTTGTTGAATCAGAAACAGACCCATATGAAGGACATACTATCCGCAGGCTCTCTGCAAAAGAGCCAACAATTACTGAACCCGGATATACAGAAAAAGTATATTGTTTAAATTGTGACAAAGTTTTCGCAGACAGAGTTGAAATTCCTGCAACGGGAACAACAGCAAACGGTACTTGTGGCGAAAATGTTATATGGGGATATAATGAAGATACCGGCATGTTGACAATTTCAGGTACGGGTGCGATGGAAAACTATACTTATAACAATCGCCCCTGGGAAAAGTATGCTGACGAAGTTTCTTCTGTTGTTATTGGAGATAATGTAACCACAATCGCTGATTATGCTTTTTTTAACTTTTTAAGTCTTAATTCTATAGTAATTGGTAACAGTGTTACAACAATTGGTAATTCTGCATTTGAATCTGCAGATTTGTTCAGTGTAACAATTCCTGTTAGCGTCGTATCAATCGGTTACGCAGCGTTTTGGGGTAATACACACCTTACAGATGTGTATTATGATGGCTCGGAAGAACAATGGAATGCAATTACAATGGGACAAATGAACGAATCGTTATTAGATGCAATGATTCACATCAAGGGACCCGTTGTAAATCCAACCGGTAGTTGTGGCGAAAATGTTACGTGGGAATTCAACAAATACACGCACATACTTACAATTTCAGGTACGGGTGCTATGAGTAATTTTAGTGCTTTTGACCGTCCGTTTGTAGAGTACAGAGAAAGCATTAAAAAGGTTGTAATCTGTGATGGCGTAACAACAATTGGTTCTGAAGCATTTATTAATTGTTACTACCTTAAGAGTATAACAATCCCCAATAGTGTAACTTCAATAGGTAACATGGCATTTCAATGTTGCTATAGTCTTACAGACTTAAAAATTCCCGACAGTGTAACAACAATCGGGTATAGTGCATTTCTCAGTTGTGCTTCTCTCACAAGTGTAAAAATTCCAAATGGCGTAACATCAATTAGGGATAGTGTATTTAATAGTTGTGATTCTCTCAAGAGTGTAACAATCCCTGATAGTGTAACAAAAATTGGTTCTTCTGCATTTTGTCAATGTTATAGTCTTACAGATGTCGCAATTCCTGAAAATGTAACAGCAATTGACAATTATGCATTTGAAAGATGTAAAAAGCTTACAAAAATAATAATTCCCGAAAGTGTAACAACAATCGGTAATGAAGCATTTTCCGGTTGTGTTTCTCTCACAAGCATAACAATCCCCGACAGTGTAACAACAATGGGTGATTATGTATTATTAGGTTGCGATTCACTAACAAATATCGAAGTATCAGAGGATAACATAGTATATTCATCAACAGATGGAGTATTGTTTAATAAGGATAAAACAACACTTATTCAATATCCGATTGGTAACGATAGAACTTCATACACAGTCCCTGACAGTGTAATATCAATCGCAAATTATGCATTTTTTGACGGCGATTCACTCACAAATATAACAATTCCTGCCAGTGTAACGACAATTGGATATAATACATTTGGAAATTGTGATTCCCTCGCAGATGTATATTACTACGGTACAGAGGAGCAGTGGAATAATATATCCATAAGTAATTCTAATGAACTCCTTCTTAACGCAACAATCCACTATAATTATGTTCCACCATTCACCGGCATAAAAGGTGACTATTTCTACAAGGACGGAGTAATGCAAAAAGCATATCAGCTTGTTGAATTTGAAGGCAATTACTATTTCATCAATGACTCTCACAAACTTGCCAAGAACAAGAGAATTTACTTAAGCCAAAAATTTGTTGAAGGCACACCACTTGCAGTGGGATATTACGATTTTGATGCAGACGGTAAATTGTTATTAAAGAATGGCCCAATCGGTGACTATTTCTACAAAGGCGGTGTAATGCAGAGAGCATATCAGCTTGTAGAATTCGAGGGTAACTATTACTTTATCAACGATGGCAATAAGATTGCCAAAAACACAAGAATTTATTTAAGTCAAATATTCGTTGAAGGCACAGACCTCAAAGTTGGTTACTACGATTTTGATGCAGACGGTAAATTGTTATTGAAGAATGGCCCTGAAGGCGATTACTTCTACAAGGATGGCATAAGATTAAATGCTTATCAGCTTGTAGAATATAATGGTGATTACTACTTTATCAACGATGCTCATAAACTTGCAAAGAATAAGAGAATCTATTTAAGCCAAGGATTTGTAGAAGGCACAGACCTCAAGGTTGGTTACTACGATTTTGACGCAGAAGGTAAATTGGTATTAAAGAATGGTCCAATCGGTGACTATTTCTATAAAGACGGTGTAATGCAAAAAGCATATCAGCTTGTAGAATATGAAGGTAACTACTACTTTATCAATGACTCTCATAAACTTGCAAAGAATAAGAGAATTTATTTAAGTCAGGTATTTGTAGAAGGTACAGACCTCAAGGTTGGTTACTACGAATTTGATGCTGACGGTAAAATGATTGTAGAGTAGTTTTATACATCAAAATCAAAACTGGTTTTGCTGAAACACATACATATTGTTAAAAATATCATAAGTGTGGTAATGTTGTTTATTGGGTTTTAATAAATCTGGTGTTTTATGGTAAAAAAAGAGGGGTAGATACAGTGAAAAAGAAAAATGTTATAATTATTGCAATCGCTTTCGCTGTTGTTATTGTTGCTGTTGTGGCAGGTTTTAAATTTGGTGACAAAATATTCACTTCAAAACCAACTGATTATGATACACAAGGTTCAACAACAGAAGATACGGCAAAGGACTTTACAGTAGAAAAAACGGATTATACACCTAAGAATCCATTACTTGCAACTGGTAAAGCTTTAACGGAAAAAGAAATCAAAGAAGTTCTACTTATTGCCAATGGGGTTTATATGGAATGGGTTAATCCCGGTGGTGCGTTAAAGGTTGATTGGGATAATGAAGTTACAATTGATGGTAAAAAAAGCAATCCAGTAATATCGGGTGGGCTGATAACTCTTGATGCAATTGTTGCAGAGGTGCAGAAATTCTTCTCAGAAGAAACCTACAAAGAATGTATAGATGATATGTACCTTATGCATGAAGAAAAATTGTTTGTCTGTGGTCCTTATGGCGAGGGCGGAGATATCGCCTGCAACAATTTCAATCTTGAGATTATTTCAAGCACCCCAACCGAATGTAGTTTTGTTGTTGCAGGATATTTGGAAGATGACCAACAAGAGTGGGAATATAAAATGAAAGTCATTGACGGCAAATGGAAATTTGTTGAGGAATATGAATGGATAGTTACCATGACCACCGCAAATACGGAACTCAAATGGATTGAATAAGCGAAAAGAGTGCAAATAGCTTGATTTAATTGATGGATATTTGCAAAATCCGTTATGGAGATAGCTTTGCATAGCTACTACTAATAATAATACTGATAAAACAGCAAAAGACCGAGCAATTATGCTCGGTCTTTTGTAGTGTATTTTCCGTCGTGAATGATTGTAAAGCCTTTAACTAAAGTAAAAAGTTAAGATGTTTTTAATTTTCAATAACGTTATTCTCTTCAAATTGTAAGGATTTGTTTAATTGAATGTTACGCATTTAACAGTGCTAATTAAACTAAGTTAATAGCAAGTCATTTCTATTTCATCAATGATGGCCATAAGCTTGCAAAGAATAAGAGAATTTACTTAAGCCAGGTATTTGTAGAAGGCACAACACTTGCAGTGGGCTACTACGAATTTGGTGCAGACGGTAAAATGGTTGCATTGAATGGTCCTGTTGGTGATTATTTCTATAAAGATGGTGCTATGTTGAAAGCATATCAGCTTGTAGAATTCGAAGGCAGTTACTACTTCATCAACGACTCAAATAAACTTGCAAAAAATAAGAGAGTTTATTTAAGTCAAACATTTGTTGAAGGAACAGGTCTTGAGGCGGGCTACTACGAATTTGACGCAAATGGTAAAATGATTATTTCATAATCACAACAATTTAATATCAAAGAGCAAGAACTTTTAGACTGCCCCCATTTATGTGCTGTTCGCACGAATGGGGGCAGTTCATATTGTAGTAAATGTCATGAATAATATAAAAATAAAGATCTGTCTTTGTTTTAATGCTATTCTTTTAATATTGCTATTGATCTGAAAACGGTAAAGGCTATTATCCCAACGGTCAGTGCTGTTTCCAGAAATTTTAGAAGTTTTATTGATTTTTCCAATCGTGTAATTGTATTTAAATCTTTACTCAAATTCATAATATTATTCTCCACTCGTTAATAGAACTCCGTGTGCAATTCCGGGTACACTTTCACCCTGTAAGGATGATGTTGTTGAAAGCAAGGCCCCTGTTCCTACAAAAAGCACCTTGTTAAGTGCCTTTGATTGCAGTCTTTTCAAAATGAATGAGTTTACCACCGATGCACTACAACCACAGCCTGAGCCACCTGAGTGCATATCCTGATTTTCAAGGTCGTAAATCATAAGACCACAATCATTGTGAACTGAAGAAATATCAATATTAAAATCTTTTTTGAGCAAATCAATCAATAGCTCCGAACCTACTTTTCCCAAGTCACCGGTGAGAATCAAATCATAATCTTCAGGCACAGTTTCCGTATCATTGAGAAAACTTTGTATGGTCTCTGCCGCCGCCGGGGCCATGGCGGCACCCATATTATTGGCATCCTTTATGCCATAGTCCATAATTTTTCCGAATATAACTGCCTCAATACAAGGTGTGTTGCCTTTGTGGTGGGAAATCACAGATGCACCCGATGCAGTTGCGGTCCGTTGAGCTGATGGAGGTCGTTGACCACCGTATTCAAGGGGTAAACGAAATTGCCTTTCTGCCGATGCAAAATGGGATGAAGTTGATGCTACGGCATTGTTAACAACCTGTGAATCTACTAAAACAGAGGCCAGTGCCATAGAAAGTGCCATTGTGGAACAAGCACCATATAGACCTAAAAAAGGTATTTGCAGTTCTCTTATGCCGAAGGATGTGCCGATGCATTGGTTGAGTAAATCTCCTGCCATTATTAAGTCAATGTCCTTTGGGGATAAATCTGCCTTTGCAATAGCACGGGAAACAGATTCCTTGTGCAAGGCACTTTCCGCTTTTTCCCAGGTAGGGCAACCGTCAATGGTATCGTCGTCGTAAACCTTGTCAAATTCTTTTGATAAGGGACCTTCACCCTCTGCTTTACCGACAACGGAAGCAAAGCCTATAACAGAGGGCTTTGTAGGTAGCAAGATAGTGTGTTTTCCCATTCGTTCAGCCATTTAATCATTCCTTTCATTCCGGAAGTAGTTTTCCCGTAAAACAAAAGAAAATACAAATAAAAAAGTGGAGACACCAGTGACTCCACCTTACTTTTCGTTGGTTCTATCTAAAAGATAATCCACACTTACTTTATAAAAATCGGCTAATTTGATTAAAACTTCTGCTGTGAGTGCAATAACACCTGTTTCGTATTGAGAATATGTGTTTTGCGATACGTTTAGTACTTTTGCAATATCACTTTGCCTTAAATCATTATCTTCACGGATGGCTCTCAAGTTTTTAAACACCAAAATAATCACCCTAAAATATTATGCCGTATCTGTAATACAGATATTGACTTTTATCTGTAATACAGATAAAATATACAGTGTAACTATTGTGTATGGACTAAATACTGCACAGAATTAAAGTTTTTGGAGGAAAGAAAATGAGAAGAGTGAATAAGTTTTTATCAGTTTTCTTGGCATTGATAATGATATTTTCAATTATCCCAATGTCAACCGTAACTGCAAGTGCGGAAGATGTAGCAACATCAGGTACTTGCGGAGAAAATGTCTATTGGAATTTTGATGAGTCAACAGGCACATTAACCATTTCAGGTACAGGAGAGATGGAACTGAGTATTCCGTGGAAAGCATTTGAGCCTGAAATAACTCGAGTTGTTTTTGAAGAGGGTGTTACCTCGGTCGCTGATTTAACTTTTTTAAATGAGGACGGAATGTTATCGAATCTAAAAGAAGTTGAACTTTCAAATACTATCACATATATTGGAGGTAGTGCATTTAATATGTGTGACGGATTAACAAGTATTATAATTCCGGATAGTGTAACATTGATTGAATATGATGCATTTTCTCAATGTGTAGGTCTTACAAAGGCTATTGTAGGAAACGGAACAACAAGAATAGGAATGGGAGCATTTTATGGTTGCAAGAATCTTAAAACAGTAGAATTGGGAGAAAATCTGGAACAAATTGGGTGGAATGCCTTTTCCAGTTGCACAAGTTTAATAAATATGCATATCCCTGCAAAGGTATCAAAAATCTCGGATTCATTTATAAACTGCACAAGCCTTAAAAGCTTTTCGGTTGATACAAAGAATGAATATTTCTCAAATGATGAAAGTGGTGCATTGTTAAACAAGAAGCAGACTCATTTAGTATTTTATCCTGCCGGAAGTGGAAGCGATGTTTATCGTTTTCCTAAAACAGTAGAGACTATAGGTTATGCTGCTTTTAATTTCAGCAAATTGAAGCAGGTTATATTATCTGAAAATCTCAAAGAAATTAGTTCATATTCTTTTGCAAGTTGCACTGAATTGGAAAGTGTATTTATGCATGATAGTATTACCAATATTTACAGTAATGCTTTTAATGATTGCACCTCTCTTAGTGATATATATTATTCAAGTTCAGAAGAAAAATGGAATAAAATCGAAATAGATAGTGAAAACGATTGTTTGTTAAATGCAACAATTCATTTTAATTATTTTGTTGAACACGCTCATAGTTATACAGCAGTTGTAACTCCACCAACCTGCACAGAACAAGGTTACACAACATATACTTGTGCTTGTGGTGACAGTTATGTCGATAATTATGTATCTGCAACAGGTCATACAGCAAAAACAATAACAATCCCGACAACATGTACAGTGGCTGGTATGTCATACAATGTATGCGAAATCTGTGGTGAAACAGTTGGAGATGCAACCGTAATTCCGGCTACAGGTCATACATCAGGTGAGTGGGAAGTGGTTCTTGAACCAACTTATGAAGCAGACGGTAAAAAGGTTAAGAAATGTACTGTTTGTGGTGATACAGTTGAGGAAGAAATCATTCCAATGCTTGTAAAAATTACTGTGACTGATGAAGAAACGGGCGTTTCAATGGATTATGATAAGAATAGTTATAATGGCGAGGTTGAAATTGTTGTTGAGGAGTCCTTTGACGGTACAGCATTTGATGTTATTGACACATCACTCAATGCTTCACAGAAATTCATTTATGATATTACAATGACAGTTGATGGTGAAACTGTTCAGCCAACGGGTACAGTAACAGTAAGAATTCCTCTTCCTGCGGGTTATGACCCAAATCGTTCATTTGTGTATCATATAGACACCACTACCGGAAAAGTAGAAAAAATGTCTGCCACTTACGAAGATGGTTATCTGGTATTTGAAACAACACATTTCAGTTATTACGCAGTAGTTGAGGAATATAACTATACATTCTCAATTCAAGAACCATCTCGTACTGAAATCCGCAACAAGGATGGTATTGTTCTTCACGCAGTAATTGAAGGTAATGCTCCTGATGGTTCTTATGTAAAATGGGAATCAAGTAATGGCAACTTTGACGAAGATACAGACGGTTCAAATCTTAAGATTATCGCAAAGAATAAGGGCTGGACAACATTCACAGCAATCCTTTGTGATGCTGACGGAAATGAGTTGGCTCGTGATAGTGTTGAAATGTACTCAAAATCAGGCTTCTTCGACAAAATCGGCGGTTTCTTCCGTAGCCTTTTCGGTACAACAAAAGTTTACGATAAATAAACGAGGAAAAGCTCTCTCTATATCAGAGAGGGCTTTTTTGTGTAGTAGGTAATAGAATTATCAGCATATAGCCATTAGACAAATTGGAGTTTGTCTGTTTCTTTCCCCCCTCAGTCAAATGCTACGCATTTGCCAGCTCCCCCTCAAGGGTGGAGCCCAATATAGCCTGCCCCCTGGAGGGGAAGGTGTCACCGTAAGGTGAC